>JBIIAP010000039.1:0-14633 GCA_044239855.1 Sediminibacterium sp.
AAAAATTCAAAATGAGGTGTTTGCGTTTTATTTCCATTAAGTACAGCGGTAAATAAAGCCTCCCAATCACGCAATACTTTACCCATACTAAATTGATGCTTTACAAAATCTATTCCTTGTACACCCAATTTTTGGGCTTGCTCCGGATGGCTAAATAATGCTTCAATAGCACCTTGTAACTCTTGCTCCTTATTAATTAACAACCCCGTTTGTTTTTGCTGAATTGTTTCTTTCAATCCCATTCTATTAGCGCCAATAACTGCTGTTCCGGCAGCCTGGAATTCTATTGCAGATATGCAGAATGTTTCAAATGAATCTTTACAATTGGGATTTACTACACCAATTAAATATTTTCCCAAAGATTTTTTTATTAATTGTGGAGCACTCAGTCCTAAAAAACTAATGCCATATTTTTCTTTTGCTTCTTCAACACTATTGCCAATAAATGGAATTAAATATTGCTCTTCGTAGTCTTGAAAAGCAATACCCAATGGGCCGAGATGATAATTATTATTATACAACTTGGCACTTCCATATACATGCAATACTGCTTCTTTATATTTTTCCTTTATGGAAGGCCAAATTTTTATGAGGTGATGAAATCCCTTATCTAATGTAATGGAACCCAAAAATGCTACTGAATATGGAAGCTTGCTGTTAGCAGTTAAATAAGAAGAAGTTTCAATGAAATTATGTATCACTTCAATCTTTTTAAAGTAAGCTTTATGCCTAAAATTATTTGCATACTTTGCTGTTACGCAAATAATTCTTTTAATACAATCAAAATCAGCCAGATAGGGAGATGGATCATTTTGCACCCATACTATACAACCCAGGTTAATTTGATTCGCATCCACTAAGCCTTTAATTGTTGCTTCATTTTTTTTGTCATTAAACAATATAATCTTACACCCTTTTTCAACAGCTAGTTTTATGGCATCAGATAGGTTTTCAGCAAAAAAATGATTTGAATATTCAGATGGGCTGCCTTTAACATTGCTAAAAAAGTAATAGTTGGCATTCTTCTTTAGCATATGTGCTGCCAAAGCTAAATTTACACTATCGGTGCCACTACAAGCCAATTCATCATTTAGGAATTGTTTCCAACTCCATTGTAAATTAAAACTTGAATCAAAAAAATGGGCGATCATCTTTGAAGTTTAATGTATAAAAATTATTTGACCCAGTTTTCCCGGTTAATATGTGTAAGATTCACTTTTACTTTATATTTATTGCGCAGATGACGAGCTGTTTGTTCTGCAGCAAATACGCTTCTATGTTGTCCGCCGGTACACCCAAAATTAATCATCAAATGGTTAAAATCTCTACGCAAATATTCTTCAACAGAAATATCTACTAAATCCCATACACTGTTTAAAAATTTACCCATCTTGGTTTTTTGGTCTAAAAAGTCCTGAACTGGTTTATCTAACCCACTTAACTTTTTATATTCATCAAAGCGTCCGGGATTTAAAATACCACGCATATCAAATATAAATCCACCCCCATTTTCTGTTTCATCAACCGGAATACCTTTTTTGTAACTAAAACTATTTATTTCGATAGTCAATGGGGTTGAGTCATTTGCCTGAGATACATTAAAACGTTCAGTTATTTCATTGGAAGTAACGATATGTAATACTCTGTCAAATTCAGGAGTAATAATCCCAACTCGCAAATTGTTTATAAAGAACTTTAAATTTTGTAGTGCCAATGGTATACTAGCTAAAAAATGCGCCTTTCTTTCAAATAGTCCTCTAAAACCATATGCACCCAACACTTGTAAAAGTCTGAGCAAAACGTATCCATTATATTGACTAACAAATGTTATGCGATCAATGGGCTTATCCAGCAATTTATCTACTTCATCCATATAAAATGTAAGCAGATCATTTTTCCACTCACTACTCAACTCTGCTTTTGCTTGCCATAACAGCGAAGCTACATCATACTGTAAAGCCCCCTTCATACCGCCCTGATAATCAATAAAGTGCACCTGATCATGCTGTACTACAATATTCCTGCTCTGAAAATCCCGAAACATAAAATACTTGTTTTCGGTTCTGGTAAGATAAGTAGCCAATGCTTCAAAATCGTCCAGCATTGCTTGTTTATCGTATGGAATTTGGAGCGTGTCGAGAAAATAATATTTAAAATAGAGCAAATCACTTAATATAGCCTGCTTACCAAATTCTTTTGCGGTGAGGCACCAGTTATAATCCAAATCTTTATCACCCAAAACCTGAATTCGGGAGAGTTGGGTTAAGCTTAACTTAAACAGATTATATACGTAATCATTATGGCCATGCTGCTCCAATTGATTTAATAAGGAGGCTGTACCCAGATCTTCCTGTATGTACAGCGTCTTATCATCATTCACTCCATATATTTCGGGTACGGGTAGTCCAGCTTTTTTAAAATGGCGACTAAAATTTATAAAAGTATCCGTTTCTTTCCGATTAATACTATAAGTTGCTATATAGGTTTTGTTCGCTGCGAATATCCTGAAATATACCCGGTCACTTCCACTTTGGGGTAATTTTTCAATTTTATCTACAGATGATCCAAAAATGGTAACAAAGAGTTTACCTAAGGCTTCAATAATAGCATCCATGTTTTTGAGTAAGTTTCAACGAAAGTAAAGATTCGTTTTGACTTTGCCATTATTGCTGATTAATTCTATGGCCTTAATCCGAATACATTCACTTGTTTATAGGCATCAAAATGATGATATTTCTTTAAAAGTACAAATTCATGAATTTCAATGGAGCCATTGAGTAAATATTCGGTTTGCACAAAATTCAATTGTGGCTGAATACTGAACTGCATATCCGGACAACCGTTGCTGTTGATGTATTGATTAACCACTTTTAATTGTGTTGCCAATTGAAGAAAAGGCAGCTTATCCGTTATATTTATTTGAAGATTGCCGGTATTGGAATCTATATGCTGTACCAATTGAACAGTAAACTGTTGCTGATTACTTATTATTCGATGCATCCAACGAATTATAGTCTCTTCCATTTGCTCTTTTGCCTGAAAACAAGTTAATTCAATGGGCGGAAACAGATTGGCTGATTTAGCATCATTGGTAGGTTTAGCCATCAGAGAATATTGACATAATGCTGTATTATAGCTGATTTGCTCCTTGCGATTCATTTGAAGTACTGCTTGCATATAACGGTAGATTGATATTTGACAATAAATTTAGCATAAATATACTAAATTATTTAGCATTTAATTGAAATAAATATTTCTTTTTTTATTTAAATGCCGGAGAACAGTGAAGGTATTCTGATAGTATTACTTTTTTGGTAAATAAAAAATGATTTACCTGAATTGTTTAATTATGCATAGAATAGCTGTAATTAATAAAGATATATTTTAGTCTATAAAGAATTGGGTTAAAAAATATAGTATTGAAGGGCAAAGGAGGCAGCCCATGGCTGTATGGAAAGTAGCAGTTAGGGCACCATACGGAACTAACTTTGGGTTAGTAGCCGCTAAACCAGCGGATACTCCACTAGTTGAACCCACTAATCCACCAAAAATCATTGCATTATGTGGGTCTATAATCCCTAATTTTTCCGCTACAAACGGAGTTGCGATGGTTACTATAACAGACTTTATTACTCCTATAGCTATACTAATTGCGATAACAGATGAACTTGCACCTACAGCAGAACCTGTCACAGGCCCAACAATAAATGTACAAGCACCTGCACCAATTGTTGCGATGCTTTTTGCATCGGTATAACCCATTATATAGGCAATTGAGCCGCCTACAATATATGCCAGAACGGTACCTATAACTAAACAAAGTAAACCCACCAAACCTGTTTTTTTAATTTCGGCAAAACTTGCACCGAGTGCGGTTGAAACAATGGAGAAATCTCGCAACATTGTCCCGCCTAATACAGCCATACCTGAAAAAATAGGAATAGAAGCAATTCCTTTTTCTCCATTACCTAGATATGCTATAAATAAACCGAAACTAATAGCTATTGCAGCACCGGGAATTTTATGATTGGTAAGGATTTTAGATAATAAATAGGACACATACATAATCAGACCTACTAACAAAAATGAAAATACCAGCCCATTTTTTTGTAAAATTTCCAATATAGGATTTAAAAATTCAAATAAAGTAATAAAAAGTAGTTGACATTGCTGAAAAGTATGCACAATAATAAACATTGGACTATTTGTTTAGATTCAATTTAGACATAATAGGGATAAATAAATAACATGCCAATGTAGCCAATAAGCCCACTGTTAAAGCTAACCAGCCACCAGACAAGGCAGCCTTAACATTTTGCGTTGAAGACATGGCAATAACTACCGGTATATACATTTTACTCCAAAATAAGATACCCGATTCTGTCTCTTCTGCTAGTAGCTTCTTTTTTTTAAAGTAATCATTTAGCAAAATCAACATGAGCATTGCAAAACCGACGCCTCCCAAATTTCCATTTAAGTGAAAAACTTTACCCAAAAAATCTCCCAGAATATGACCCACTAAAAAGCAGAAAGCTAGTAATGCAACCCCATAAATTTTCATATGACTAATTGTTTAAAATTTCTTTGATTTGATTTTTTATTCTATTACCCCAAACTTTATACCCGCTTTCATTATAATGCAGCTTATCTGAGAGATAAAGCTCTTTTTTAGGCAACCCATCAGAACCTAAAAATGCATCCTGAAATTCTATGTAATAAAGCTTTGTTTGAGAACTACAATATTGTTTAATTAATGTATTAGCTTGTTGCACTTGATCCCATGCTGCCCATCGCTTTTCACTTGGGGATATTTGAAGCCATGTTATAGGTGTTTCTGGAAATTTTTCTCTCAATTGTTTTACAACATATTTAAAAAATTCCAACACCTGATCTGGTGATTTATCTTTTGCTGATGCAACAATATCATTTCCAACATACATGAAAATTCCTTTGGGTTTATGTGGATTAGCAATTCGTTTAATATAAAAAGCTACATCGCGTAAATTAGATCCGCCAAATCCTCTATGAATAATATCAGCATATTCAATATCTTTTCGGATATTCTTCCACATCCGAACATAAGAACTGCCGACAAATAATATTGCTGTATCAGTGTGTGTTTCTGTTAAATTTAATGAGTCGAACTTTTGCATATCTTTTTCATAACGATAAACGCCCTCTTCATTTTTTTGTTTTGAATTACTTAATTGAGTATAAACCCATTTAGCAATAGATTGAATAGCACTATCTTGTTTTATTTTATTATTATCAAGCGTATGTCCTGTATTTATAAACGGTCTCCATCCTGTAGGTATTCCTAAACTTAAACAGTGTTCGAATAGAATATAAGGTCCATATTTAAAACCATGATAATCGAATGAGCTATCATACGGAACAGTTTTATCTTCTAATCCTGCAACATTATATAAGGGTACATCTTTGCTATTGATCCATTTATAATCGATTAGTGCACCCCAATTATTGATAACTCCTGCTACTTTTGAAGAGTATCCATCATTTCCACTCTCTCCTTCCAAACTACCCCATTTATTGGTGTCTATCTCCTTAGGAATATCTTTTTCATCCATATAGGCCATTGCTAAACAAGTTTTAGATCCTGCAGAGCTACCCACAATAAATATCTGAGCAGTATCTATTCCATATTTTTCAGCATATCTTTTAAAAAATCTAACAGCAGCTTTGCCGTCTTGCTGCGCACGATACATAGCTTCAAAATAGTCCTTGTTTGTTTTTGTTTTTTCAACACCCAATCTATAATCAATGGTTGAAGCAACATACCCTAGTTTTGCAAACGAAACGCAAAGCCTAGAGCTAAATGACCCTGTTTTGGAATTGTTCTGAAAACCTCCACCATGTATAAAAAGAATGAGTGGTCTTTTTTTCATTGTATCAGATGAGGGGGGGGCTATTATATCTAACAGCAAATCTTCGTTTTTTCCTTTTAGATTAACAGCTCTGCCATATTGTATGTTAGTGATAGAATCAACACTTGAAAATATTTCCTGTTGAAATCTTTTCTGAGCATATAAATTATGTACACAGACAAAAACGAATGCAGTAACAAAAAGCTTCTTTATCATATTAAAATAATTTTTTTACTTCATTTTTCACAACTTTACCCATTGCATTTCGAGGTAATTCTTTTACAAAAAGATATCTTCTTGGTTTTTTATAATGGGCTATTTTGTTAATAATCCAAGCCGACAACTCGTTAACATCTATATTAACTAATTCATCTTTTAAAACAATCGCAGCTACAATCAATTCACCCCATTCATCATCCGGAACGCCTACTATTGCACAATCTGCTATTGAGCTATATTCGCGTAATACTTCTTCAATTTCTAAAGCAGAAATCTTATACCCTCCCGATTTTATGATGTCTACCGAACTCCTTCCCATAATTTTATAATACCCTTCCTCAACCACTGCAATATCACCTGTTTTAAACCATCCATCCTCCGTAAAGGACTCATTGGTTGCTTGTTTATTTTTCCAATATTCTTTAAATACGTTATTCCCTTTTACAATAATTTCACCAGGTTGTCCAAGTTCAACTTCATCATATCGCTCATCTACCAACTTAACATCTACCCCAGGCAATGGTTTCCCAACAAATCCGGCCTTTCTTTCTCCGGTATAAGGATTACTAATAGCCATTCCTAATTCTGTCATGCCATATCTTTCCAAAAGTTTATGACCACTAATTTGACACCATTTTTCCATCACACTAATGGGTAATGCGGCTGATCCAGATACCATCAATCTGAATTTTTGCATTGAATTAAATAATAATTGTTGTTCACTGCTGCCTAATGTTTCAAAATAGGCAATTAATTTGAAATAAATAGTTGGTACTGCCATAAAAACATTTAAGCGTCCCTTATTAAACAACTCAAAAATTTCAATTGCTGAAAAGCTTGGGATAAATTCACAAATTGCACCACTCCACATAGCGCATCCAATTACATTGATAATACCGTGAACATGGTGTAATGGTAAGATACATAATGTATGATCAGTGGAAGACCAGTTCCATGCATCTACTAGGGTTGAAATTTGTGTTTCAATATTTTTATGTGTAGTAACTACACCTTTGGGTTTATTGGTTGTTCCACTAGTATATAGAATTAATGCCATCCTATTGTGATCTAGATCTGGCAAAACTGTTTCTTCAGCTGTTGATAGATTTTCAAGTACAATTAATGTAAGGTTATTATTAATAGAGAACTCACTTAATATATTTTTATATTCTTCCTCTAAAATTAATATAGAAGATGCTGTATCAATTAATACATACGTTAAAGATGGCAATGGATGTGTTAAACATAATGGAACAGCTACTCCGCCAGCCAGCCAAATTGCCCACAAAGTTTTGATATAATTAAACCCTGGATTAACCATAAAAGCTACCCGTTGCTCTAAAAGATCATGTTTACCATTTAATAATGTTTGTGCTAATTGCTCTGCTTCATGCAACAATTGACTATAGGTATATTCCTGATTATTTGAAATTACTGCAGTATTTTTTTTGTTTATACGGGCTTGTTCGATAACACTTAACATAAATATTAATTATAGTTTAATAATTTGTTCTTTAGGCACTAAAGTTTTCATTAAAAACCAAGCGAGTAAATAAGCAGTTGCACAAAAAGAAAACATTATTGTATAAGCGGTTGTCATGCTAGAATGAATTGTTGCTTGTTGTAACGATACAAAATGATTAAATTCAATTACATCAATTTGTTTGATTGATGCTATTATTTCACTAGAATTACTCATTAGTTCTTTATGAAACAAATCCACTGGATTACCGTTGCTGTTAGTTAAATGTAATTGATTGATTTTTTGTAGGAACAAGTCTAAATTATTTTGATTCGCTAATTCTATTGAATGTTCAATACCTTGAAGTTTATATTTATCAAATAACCACCCACCGAATTTTGAAATCAATACGCCTCCAATACCCCCTGCCATTCCGCCAATCCCAATGATAGAAGCAATCATTCGTTTGGGAAACATGTCGGATACTGTTGTAAATATATTTGCAGACCATGCTTGGTGAGCAGAAGCACCAATACCAATTAGTATCACAGGTAACCAATAACTATAAGTACCCAATGGTTGTGCTGCTAAAACAAAGAGCGGTATAAATGCAATAATTAACATTGCTTTCATTCTTCCCTCATAAGGTTTGTATCCTTTATTTATAAATAAAGTAGGCAACCATCCACCACCAATACTTCCAATCATAGTCATACTGTATAAAACAGCTAATGGAATGGTAACTAACATCCCTTCCATACCATATTGATCTTTTAAATAGCTGGGTAGCCAAAAAAGATAAAACCACCAAACTCCATCTGTTAAAAACTTACCAATTGCAAATGCCCAGGTTTGTTTGAAAGATAGGGCAGTAACCCACTTAACTTTTTCTTCTACTATATTTGATGAGGGCAATTCAGCATCCAAATCACTATTGATGTACTTCAATTCATCGGCTGATAAACGTTTTTGTTTTTCTGGTTTGTCATAATAAATAAACCAAAAGATAAGCCAAACAAATCCAACAGCCCCTATAATTAAAAATGCTGATTGCCAACCCCAATTTTTTGCGATCCATGGTACACTTAAAGGTGCAAGTATAGCTCCAACATTTGCACCTGAGTTGAAAATGCCGGTTGCCAGTGCTCTTTCTTTTTTAGGAAAATATTCGGCTGTAGCTTTTATAGCAGCGGGGAAATTTCCTGCCTCTCCAAATGCCAATACAGCTCTTGATGCCATAAAACCCAATACCGAAAATGACATACCGGTAATGCCTAATAAACCCAAAAAAGATGCAACAAATTTTCCGGTAGTTATACTGTAAGCATGAATTATTGCACCAAGCGACCAAATAACGATAGCCCATGCATACCCTGATTTAGTACCTAAACGATCAATAATTTTACCGGCCAATAACATGGAAAAAGCATATATCAACTGAAAAACAGATGCAATATTTGCATAGTCTGAATTGGACCAACCAAATTCCCTTTCTAATGAAGACTTTAATAAACTTAATACTTGACGATCTAAATAATTAACCGTAGTAGCAAAAAACAAAAGTGAACAAATTGTCCATCTATACTTACCAATATTTGTTGCCATATTCTATAAATTCATTTGTTGAATAAAGTTTACAATACTTATTGTTTTCATTGCTATGTCTGAATAATTATCCGAATCCATGTCCTTTGCAGTAATTAAACTAGATCCCATGCCAACGACTGAAGCTCCGGCCAAATACCAATCTTGCATGTTCAACAAATTAACCCCACCGGTAACTACAAAATCAATTGTTGGAAATACTGGTTTTATTGATTGTACAAAACCTGTTCCCAATACATTACCAGGAAAAAGCTTTACAAGATTCCATCCTAAATCTTCGGCAACATGAATTTCGGTTGGGGTCATGCACCCTGGCATCCAAAGTGTTTTATTTAAATATGCAACATCGGAAATAGATTTATCTATAAAAGGACTAATTAAAAAATCTGCTTCTGCATTAATAAATTGTTCTGCACTTTTAGGTTCTTGTATGGTACCAATACCAACAAGTAAATCTTTCCAATGCGTATTTCTATGTTGAACAATTTCTTTGAAATTGTTCAACGCATTTTTTCCACGATTGGTAAATTCAATGCACTTAATACCCGAATTATATAATACATTAACTATGTTGATACATTTTGCTGGATCATCGTGATAAAATAGCGGCAATATTTTATTGGAAACTATTGTATTTGTAACTGAACTTAATGATTTCATAATGAACGGTTAATTATAGATTGTACAGACTGATTAGTAGTATCTCCTTTTTCGTATAATTTACCTACGGCTGCTGCAGTTGCAAAGTCTATAATATTTTGTGGATTGTTTAATTGAAGATTTCCGTATATCAAACCTGCCATAAAACAATCTCCACTGCCAACTTTATCAACAATATCATTAACAGAATAAGTTTTAGAAATATATAAGTTTCCTTCCGATTCATACACAGCAAAATATTGATTTTCCATTCTAAATGTATAAGCTAATTTTGTTGATTTATATAGCTTTCTAATACTACTAAAACTAGATAAAGCTGCAGCTATTAATTCATCATTCGATATATTACTTGCATCTTCTAGAGTACATTTTATACCCAACAATTTATCGGCCGACCATAAATTACCCATTAATAAATCGGCATATTGAACTAATTCTGGAATAATATGCTGAGGTTCATAACCATAATTCCATAATTTGGGTCGATAGTTTAAATCAAATGAAATGAATATCCCTAATCTTTTTGCAGCCTCTAATGCCTCTTTGCAAACCTTTACCGTATTGAGGGTAAGGGATGCTGCTATTGCGCTTAAATGAAACCAATCCACATTTTTAAAAACTTCGTTCCAATCAATTATTCCAGATTGTAATTCGGCAAAAGAAGAATATTCCCTATCATAAAAAACTGCTGCATTTTTCATGTCGGAACCCTGCCCCAAATAGTAAATACCTATTTTATTTCCATAGGGTATTATAGAAGTTGATTCAATATTATTTGAGTTGATTTGATATTTTATTTGATCAGAAAAAAAATTGTTGGGCAGCACAGATGCCATACCTACTGGAATACCCCATTTAGCCAGAGCTGAAGCAACATTTAATTCAGCTCCACCAATATATACTGGCATTAGATTATTACGCAACGAGGCCCCATCAATTTCAGGAGAGTACCTTAATAATATTTCTCCGAAACAAAGCACTTTACTCATACATGAAAATTGAAATAGTTCTTTGCATTATGGTAACAGATATTCTGAAGAATTGATGAAATCCAATTTTCATCATTAGGTATCAAGCCTTTTTCCATATCACTTCCAAACAAATTGCATAATATACGTCTAAAGTATTCATGTCTAGAAAATGACAAAAAGCTTCTACTATCAGTAGTCATACCTATAAACGTACTAACCACTCCTAAATTTGATAATGTATTTACTTGGTTTTCAATACCTTCTTTTTGATCTAAAAACCACCAAGCAGATCCAAACTGTATTTTGCCTTTAATAGTTCCATCATTAAAATTGCCACACATAGAAGCAAAGAGTTCATTATCAGCAGGGTTGATATTGTATAAAATTGTTTTGGTTAATTCATTTCTAAAGTCTAATTCATTCAAAAATTTTGACAAATTTTCAGCTTGATTATAATCACCTATTGAATCTGTTCCGGCATCTACACCAACCAATTTCATCATACGACTATTATTATTTCGAATTGGTCCTAAATGAAATTGTTGTACCCATCCCTTTTTATTATACATGCGGCACAAGGAGTATAAAATTGCACCGAAAAATCTTTCAGGATCAGAAAAGTTTACTTTACTTTTTGATTCTAAGAAAGACTTGAATTCTGTTTCTAATTTTGGAGTGAAAGTTATTTTTGAAGGCATTTGCTGCAGACCATGATCTGACGCCCTACAACCAGCTTCATGAAAATAGTTTATTCTATTCTCTAATGCAGACAAAAAAGTATTTATTGAATTGATGATTGTTCCTGTGGCAATTTCCAGCTTTTCAATATTTTTTATAAACGTTTGTTTATCGCTAATATTTAAAAACTTATCGGGTCTAAAAGTGGGAACTACTTTAATTACATTATTAAAATTATTTGATTGTTGATGTGCCATTAAATCATCGCAAGGATCATCTGTAGTACCAACTAATTGAACATTGTATTTTTTTAATATACTGTGAACGCTGTACTCTTTTTTTTGTAAAAGTTCATTACATTTAGTGAAGATTAAATCTGCTGCAGATTCATTTAAATATTGATTAATACCAAATGTATTTTTTAATTCTAAATGGGACCAATGAAAAATGGGATTTCGAATAGTTTGCGGAAGACAATTAGCCCATGCTAAAAATTTTTCTTTGTCGGTTGCAGTTCCGGTTATGTATTTTTCATTAACCCCCAGGGTACGCATTACCCTCCATTTATAATGATCACCCTTTAGCCAAATCTCATATAAATTAGCAAACAATGTATCATTAGCTAAATCAAATGGAGAAAGGTGATTGTGATAATCAATAATTGGTAAATCTTTTATATAATCGAAATATATTTTCTTTGCTGTCTTATTAGTAAATAAGAAATCATCGTTAAAAATAGTTGCCGAATATGTATTTGTCATTTGTTTTTAATAAATTTTATGCTCTTGTATTGCTCTTAAAATTCCTAACTCTACCCCTCTAATTTCAGCAAGGCCTCTTAATCTTCCGATAGCAGAATATCCTGGATTTGTTTTTTTATGTAAATCATCTAACATTTGATGACCATGATCGGGTCTTACAGGTATTCCAATTTTTCTTTGCTGCATTACACTCACCAATTCTTTTATAACAGCATACATATCAACATCTCCCTCTAAATGGTTGTCTTCATAAAAATCTCCCCACTCATTTCTTCTCGTACTTCTAAGATGAATAAAATGAATTCTATTGCCAAATTCTTTAACCATTTCCGGTAAATTATTTTGTTCTATTACACCAAAAGATCCTGTACAAAAACAAAGTCCATTACTTAATGAAGGTACAGCTGATACTAACTGTTTTAAATCCGAAGCTGTACTTACAACACGAGGCAAGCCTAAGATAGCATAAGGAGGATCATCGGGATGGATTGACATAACCACTCCATTTTCTTCTGCAGTAGGTATGATTTTTGATAAAAAATAGATCAAGTGATCGCGTAATACACCAGCATTGATCTTTTGATAGGCATCTAAAGCTGATTGAAATTGTTCAATAGTAAAGCTTTCTTCACTGCCGGGTAAACCAGCAATAATATTTCTTTCTAATTTTCTTTTCTCATCAGTTGTCATTGATAAAAATCTGGCTTCGGCTCTATCTATAGTAGCTTGATCATAATCTTTTGCGGCATTTTTTCTTTTCAATATGAACAAATCAAATGCAACAAATGCTGCCATTTCAAATTTCAATGCTTTTGACCCATCTTCTACTTCAAAAGCCAAATCAGTTCGGGTCCAATCTAATACCGGCATAAAATTATAAGTGATATTTTTTATACCGCATGCAGCTAAATTAATGATAGACTGTTTATAGTTTTCTATATATTTTTCAAAACCTGCTGATTGTGTTTTTATTGCTTCGTGCACAGGAACACTTTCTACCACACTCCAAACCAAACCGGCATTTTCGATGATATCTTTTCTATTGTTAATTTCTTCTATCGTCCATACTTGCCCATTGGGAATATGATGCAATGCTGATACAATACCTGTGCAACCAGCTTGTTTGATATCACTTAATGATACAGGATCATTAGGGCCATACCATCTCATGGTTTGCTCCATTCTAAAATTCACATTTTTATAAGAAGGGAAATTCTTCATACAATATTTTTATTTTAATTAATTAAACACCACTTGAAACTGTAAATCCTCCATCTACACCAATATCCATACCTGTTACAAACTTTGAAGAATCACTTAATAACCAAATCAATGCTCCTTCTAATTCATTGGGTGAACCAAATCTTTTAAAAGGAGTATGGCTAATAATATCATTTCCTCTTTGAGAAAGACTTCCATCGGAATTGGTTAATAAGTTTCTATTTTGTTCTGTTAAAAAGAAGCCGGGCATAATTGAATTCATTCTTACTTTATCGCCGTATCTGTTGGCCATTTCAACGGCAAACCATTTGGTATATAAATCAATAGCAGCCTTGCCCATACTATATCCCAATACTCTGGTTAGTGCTCTCTTAGGACTGACAGATGATATGTTTACAATACTACCATTGCCTGTTTTAGCAATTTCCGGACCAAATACCTGAACAGGAATTATAGTGCCCCATAAATTTAGCACCATTGCTTTTTTCATTCCCTCGATATTCAAATTAAACACATCTGTATCAGGCGACAATACACCTTCAGGCACATTACCACCTGCCGCATTTACTAGTCCATCAATTTTTCCATATTTACTAAGAATAGCATTTCTAGCTTCTATTAATTGTGTTTCTTCTAATACATTTGATAATAAAAACAATGCATTGCCACCATTGTCGTTAATTTCTTTTGCCTTCTCTTCACCAATCTTAGCATCAAGTCCCAGAATTACTACACTTGCGCCATACTTCACTATTGCTTTCACAAATATTGAACCCAATACACCCGTGCCACCGGTAACAATAATTACTTTATTACTTAAATCAAATAAATCTTTTGTTGCTCTGCTCATTGTTCTTTTTTATTCTGTTAATACTAGTTTTTTGCTTACTTTAATTTCTTCAGAAGATGTGCCAACCATAATTTCAAATACACCAGGCTCTACAACCCAATTCATTTTTTTATCATACATTTTAAAATCATCAGGTTTTAATTCAAAACGTACTTTTTTGGTTTCATTTACTTTTAAATGAACTCGTTCAAAACCTCTGAGTTGTTTTTCATATACAGTAAGAGAACTAACCTGATCTTTGAAATATAATTGTACTACTTCATCCCCATCATAATTTCCTGCATTAGTAATGTCAATACTTATACTTATTGTTTGATTTTT
>JBIIAP010000040.1:0-14523 GCA_044239855.1 Sediminibacterium sp.
CACTGGCTTTTTCGCATCTGATTCCGCCGGTGCAATACATAATGATGTTTTTATTTTTGTGGTCTTTCATCATATCGGCAGCCATTGGCAATTGCTCTCTAAATGTGTCGGAAGGGATTGCTAGCGCATTGTTAAAATGGCCCACCTCATATTCATAGTGGTTGCGCATATCAATTACTATAGTTTCCGGATCTTCTAGTAATTTATTCATTTCGGCAGCATTCACATACTTACCTTTTCTCTCCATAGAAAAAGATGCATCAATTATACCATCTGCTACTATTTTTTCACGTACCTTAATTTTAAGTACCCAAAAGCTTTTTCCTTGCTTTATATGATCATTTAAACCCTGTTCATCTTGAACAGCAATATTTAATCGTAACTGTTGTAAGCCTTCTGTATTTTCAATTAATGCTTTAAATGCGTCTAGATGATGCGTTGGAACACTTATTTGAGCATTGATGCCTTCGGTAGCAACATAAATACGTCCAAAAACTTGTAACGCATTAAATGATTTATACAAATCATCCCGATATTTTTGTGGATTTAAAATAGGAAAATACCGATAAAAACTAATGGTAATTCTCTCGAAGGGTTCATGCATCAACTTTTCCTTCAGCTCCTTGTTGGAGACACGATTATGTAATACTGCCATAAAAATAAATTTTAGACATAGGGGTTGCTATGTTCCGTTAATAAAAAGGAGCCGCTTGCAGGGCAGCCAAAATTCATGGCAAATTTACTAATTATTATAATACTGGTATAACTAGTTTAATTCCATTTCGTATATCTTCATTATCCTTTTTACCCCAAATCATATCTACTCTTAACAATTTAAAAATATTTTCAAGACCCAAGAAATATTCGTTGTAGTTTGTTCCATTATTTACATGAAGCATGTTTGCTCCAGTAACTAAGAACCAATTTAATTTTTTGAAACCTGGAATTTTATTAGTCAACAGCCCGTTTAAGTGATATTCTACGTGTGACTTGGAATGAAAAGTAGCAGTATTACTAAACTCATAATACTTTGCCAGTTGAAAGGTTTGCAACATTGTACCGGCAAGAAGTGTTTGGTTCCCGTTAAAATGTTGCCAATCCGGAACATAAGTTTTGGACGCATTTAAAAATCCTCCTAGTCCTAAATTATAATTCAACTTGCCTAATAGTTTAAAATTAAAATTTCCTGCTACCGAGCAATTCCAGCGAGTGTAATCTACCTCACTTCCCAATAAACCATTGATACCTTTTGTAACTGATGCAGAGAATAAAGGATACTTAGATCCAATATTAATTTTTTTATCTGCCAGTTCAATATATTTTGATGCAGGACGCCATTTAATACCAACGCTCACCGTTGAAGCAAGATTGTTTAACATTGGTGCATTGGTTACTTCGGTTGGGTAATTCGGGGTAAAATCACGGTCTTTTTTATCATACCATGAATGCATGTCTGAAAGGTTTTCTAAAGATCTTCTGTTTTGAAAATGAAAGCCTGCATTTATTTCAATACCACTGTTTGTATACTTATTGTACTGTACATTAAAATAAGTTGCCTCATAAATCTTCATGAAGTTTTGTTTAAAAAATAGTGTGTAAGAGGTATTTAAAGATTCCGGAAATTGACTGATTGGTTGATTATTGAATTGAAAAATTGCACTACCACCCGAAAGTGAAATACGTTGGGCATATTTTTTGCCATACGTATAATCAAGGGTAATATTTGGATTGAAATGTTGATTTGCAAAGCCATACCGAAAAGAACTAAAAACATTAAAATACTTACTATCAGTTAGTTTTTTAGAAAAACTTGGAGATAAATCAAGTACCGCTCCTTCTACTGTATTGTAATTGATTGATCGAATAATTGGTTTGAAGCTCAAACTACTTTTTTGCGATTGTTTGCTTACACTATAACCCCAAAGTAGAACTTTGGATATACTAAATTTATTTTTGATTCGATCCATTGAATCCAAGTAATGCGGGTCTTTTCTCACTTGTTCTAAACTATCTTTTTTATTATAATCTTTTTTTTCTTCTACGGATAAAGTCAATGGACGATTGGTTTCCCAAAAGTCGGTTGTCTTTTTGTTTGCGCTATCGTAGAATTTAAGGATTGTATTTCCAAAATGATTTTTACTAAAAGAAGGTTCCAGATCAAATTTATTGTATACCTGCAAAAAGTTTCCAAAAAAATCGAACAAGAAGAATTTTCCTGCCGGACAAATTAACTGGTTTTTTATTACCCAAAATTTCCCCATTGGTATATAATTTTGCTGAATTACCAATGTATCCAATAATTGCATTTGTTGTTTTTTGTAGATGGTTAAATCCACACTTTGTATTCTCCACTCGTTTTCGATGATATTAATATATCCTGCAAACAATGGTTCAAAAGCACGTTTTGGAATTACTTTAATTCTACTGATTTCTCTGCCAAACTCGTAATAAGTTCCTTCAAATTTATATTTATAGTAATTTAACGCATTGCTTGCTATAGGAGAAATAAATCCTCGTGGATTTAAGCCATTACCCAATGATACAATGTTTTTATAAAATGAAATGATTTGAGGATTTCCAAATCCAAATCCATTGCTATTGCCACTTACCTTTGTGGCAACAATTTCTATTTTTTGTTTCTGGGGTTGTTCAACCGAATAATTAGCAATTGATTCTGATAAATAAATCATTTTTCTTTTGGAAGAGTCCCCATCTTCAAAATCTATCTTTTCGCCCATGAATTTTTCGGGATAGTTCCGTAATTGCAGTTGTCCTTTTATGTACACTTCGCAAGAAAATTTTTTAATTTCATTTAAATGTTCTTCTCTTTTTTCTATAGCTTTTTTTATAATAGCATAAGCAGGATCCTCGCCTCCCGATTTAACTGCAACATCTTTTAATAGATAATTGATGGGCGACAGGTTGAAATTTTGAATAACTATTTTATTACCTACTGTAATTTTTTGCTCTACAGATGCATACCCTATAAACTGAGCAATAATAACATATTCTCCTGGAGAGAGCACTAATGAATATTCTCCATTTTTATTTGCCGAAATCCCTAATGTTGTTCCTTTAACAAGCACTGAAGAAAAAGGAAGTGGCTGGTTATCAACAGTAGAAAAAATTGTACCATTAATAGATTGGGATTTAACAAGGAAAGAGTTGACTAATAATAAAGCGATAAACAATAATTTTTTCATGCCAGCAGTTAAATTATAAAATATATTACTACGAATATGACCAAAAAATAAGGCCGAAAAAGATTCGGCCTTGTAATTATATGTTAAAATGAGATTGAGGTTTTAACTAGTAACAATCTTGTCTCTCCATGCCAACATTCCACCCACTACATTAATGGTATTCTTAAAACCCGCCATGTCTAAAATTAGACATGCTTGACCACTTCTGTTACCGCTTCTGCAGTAAACATATAGGGGTTCCTCTTTAAATTTTTCCAGTTCTTCAAGGTCCATAGATTGAATTTTTCCTAATGGCACCAATATCCCACCAACATTAAATTCAGCGTGTTCATGAGGCTCTCTAACATCCACTAAATTCAATGGTTCGCCAGCGTCTATTTTTGCTTTTAGTTCTTCTACTGTAATTGTTTGCATAGTTTAGTTTTTAATATTTACTGAGATATGTTTAGACTTGTATCAACTGTTGTAGGTGCGGTTTCACTTATGTACACATCCATCAATTGACCAGATCTTATTTTGTTGGGCTGCTTTTTTCCATTTGTGTCCAACACACTGGAGCTTAATTCAGGGATTTGTTTTACAATGTATGCAGATCCTGAGTCATTAACTGAACCAATCACCAAAACAGATCCTATATTTATGTTTAAGGTAGACAAATAGGCCCTGGCATCATTCAATGTTTTTCCAACAATATAGGGCACATCAATTTCTGAATCACCAACGCCGCTTCCAAGTACAAACCCTATCATAGAACCCAATGGAACTCTGGTACCAGGTTGTACTGTAGTCCCATTCATTAACATTTCCAGCACTGCATTTTTTGCGATATCCGGCTTATAAGAAACGGCGCCAAGCTTTAACCCTAAGCTTTGTAAATACATCTCCGCACTCTTGATGGAAAATCCTGCTAAATTGGGTATTTCTATTTGAGGAGGAACAACTCTGTTAATGGTTAAGTAGATGGTTCTACCTTGTTTAACTACTTCATCAGCATCGGGGGTCTGACGAATTACGGATTCTTTGGCTGCGGTATCAACAAACACAGAATCCTGAATCACTACATCAAACCCTTTGTCTTCAAGCATTTTCTGTGCAGCAGCTACCTGCACTCCAAGTACAGAAGGCACTTTTTCGGATTTACCATAATTCGTTAACCAATCTAAGGAGCCAAAAAATAATAAAATAAGGATTAGGACGATAGAAAGTCCAGCTACAATATTTACCCATAGTGGCTTATCTGTAATAAATTTGAACACTGCTTTATGTATTAAGAGTTAATATAATTTATTTGTTGCTGTTAAGGGCTTGTTCAACCACTATAGAATAGAATTCCATCAAACTCATACCCATGGCTTTTACTTGCTGTGGTATAACAGATGCTTCGCTTTGACCCGGAACTGTATTCACTTCCAGCATATAAGGTTTTTGTTGTTCGCTGTTGTAGATAAAATCAATTCGTACTACTCCCCTGCAATTGAGTATTTCATACACTTGTTTGGCTGCACTGCTTAATTTTGATTGTAGTTCATCATCAATTAATGCCGGAGTTGTTTCAATGCTTTTCCCTTGATATTTTGCTTCAAAATCAAAAAAATCATTATGGGTAGTTATCTCTGTTATTGGCAATACTAATATTTCAGTTCCCTGTTTAAAAACACCAATAGTAAACTCCCGACCACTTATAAATTCTTCTACTAAAATTTGGCTATCTTCATTAAAAGCTTTTGCCAGAGCGGATTGCAGCATATTTGCTTCGGCAACTTTACTCATACCGATGCTGCTTCCTCCACTATTGGGCTTAACAAAAACAGGGAGCGATACATGTGCTAATATATGTTCGGTAGTTACCGGTGTATGTCTAAATAAGTGCATAGATTTAGCAACATTAATACCACTAAATGCGGCTACTGCAACGGTAAATCTTTTATTCATGGTAAGAGCCGAAGTAGCAGCATCGCAACTTGTGTATGGCAATCCAATCATATCGAAATAGCCTTGTAATTTGCCATCTTCCCCTGGAGTTCCATGGATGCAAAGCAGTACCACATCAAAGTTCACTTTCCCAGAATCTGTTACCACTGAAAAATCATCTCGGTTAACCACAGATTTTGCGCCAGTTTCATTTTCATACCACCAGCCAGTGGGATTTATATCGATTTTATAAACATCATATTTATTTCTATCCAAATTATTTCCAACAGTTACGGCACTCTTATAGCTAATTTGAGCTTCGCCACTTAATCCGCCTGTAACCAATGCCACTTTCTTTTTCATGTATTTAATTCTACTGTTTTAAAAGGTTCAATGAAATTCACCTGATGAACAATTCTATTGTTATGTAACCCATGAATATGGTTCACATTATACCCAACCTTATTCAACAAATATAAGAATTAGGTTGAATGCATTTCGGCCTCCAATAATAAAGCAATAAAAAAGGGAGAATCGGTTTAATTCTCCCCAAATCAATTAGGCCATTTAAGGTAAATTATGCCTTTTAGATATGTAATTTATCTTTCTTAGCCATCAATTGGTCTACTGTTTCCTGATATTGATCGTCGGGAACACAACAATCTACCGGACAAACAGCAGCACACTGTGGTTCCTCATGAAAACCCTGACACTCTGTACACTTGTTAGCGGTGATATAGTAAGTGTCTGAACTAATAGGTGCCATACGGGCATCTACGTCTACCGAGGTACCATCTAGGAGTGCAAAACTGCCTTTTACGGTTGTGCCGTCTGAAATTGCCCATTCAACACCACCTTCATAGATAGCATTATTTGGACATTCTGGTTCGCAGGCTCCACAATTGATACATTCATCTGTAATTTTGATTGCCATATAAAATGGGTTTGTTGGTTGAGTGAATTTACATTTGCAGTACAAAAATACGGTTGACAGATGACTTTACAAGAACGAATTACATTATTGTTACGATTAAGGGAATATATTTTAGAAAAAACGGAGGATTGGGAAATCACCAAAGAGCGAGCCTACCGGGAAAATCAGTGGTTTATACCCGAATTTATTGAGCAATCAGTGAAAAATATTGCTCATGCGTTTCTTCAAAGGAGCTTTTTGGAGGATTGGGCTGCTGCTTATCAGTTAAAAGACACGCCTGATAGTATTCAAAAAATAGGCATTGTAATGGCAGGAAATATACCCCTGGTTGGTTTTCACGATTTACTTTGTGTTTTCATCAGTGGTCATACAGCCATCGTGAAGCTATCTTCTAAAGATGAAATTCTGCTTAAACATTTAGTTGCCAAATTAATTGAATGGGACAACAGGGTTCAGCATCAAATTCAGTTTGCCGACAGACTAACCAATTGTTCCGCATATATTGCTACCGGCAGCAATAATTCTAGCAGGTATTTTGATTATTACTTTGGTAAATATCCCAATATTATCAGAAAAAACAGGACTTCCATTGCTGTGCTTGATGGCACTGAAACAACTGAAGAACTAGTTGCATTGGCAGATGATGCCATGTTGTTTTTTGGTTTGGGCTGTAGAAATGTAACACAGCTTTATGTGCCTGAATCGTATGATTTTATACCCTTATTGAAAGCGTTTAAAAAGTATGCGCATTTTATGGAGTACCATAAATACAAACATAATTACGATTATCATCTGGCCTTGTTAATTATGGGTGGCAAGTATTACATGAATAATGATACCACCATTTTTACCCCAAACACCTCCCCTTTTTCACCGGTAAGCCAGTTACACTATACCACTTACCATCAACTGACTGATTTAAATGAAGTGATAAAAAACAATGAGGAAGCGATCCAATGCATTGTAGGGCATGGTTATACCCCATTTGGCAAAGCACAAAGTCCCGGCTTAACCGACTATCCGGATGGAGTAGATACCATGGCATTTATCGCATCACTATCAAATTGACATTTAATCAGTTTGAGAACTGTCTGAATTACAAAAAATGAAAAACATTTGTTAAATGCTGAAATAATATGAACTGTCAATTAAACAGCTTCGTTTATTTGTTATCAGAAAGGCATACATTTTGAACTATTAAACTCAAATAAAAAAAGAGCTATGAATTGGAAAAATGGTTTAGCAATTATGGCGATTAGTGCCACAACCGCACTAGCCAGTGTGTGGTGCTACGGAAAATTCGTAGAATACCAACAAGCGGGTTCACAATTATCTGGCAAAGTTCCTGTTAATTATGCAGGATTTTTTGGAAATAATGGCGGAGGCCCCGGACCGGTTGATTTTAGTGGGGCGGCTACCAGTGCCACTCCTGCCGTTGTACATATTAAAACACGCATCAAAGCAAAAGAAATAGCGGGCAACCAACAACGTCAGAGTAATCCGTTTTCAGAATTTTTTGGAGATGATTTTGGTGACTTTTTTGGAGGAGGTCCCAGAATTCAGCCCGAACAAAGAGCCAGCGGTAGTGGGGTATTAATTACTGATGATGGATATATCGTTACGAATAACCACGTAATTGATGGTGCGGATGAGATCAATGTTACTTTGGCCAATAAGAAATCGTATAAAGCCACATTAGTTGGTCAAGACCCAAATAGTGATTTGGCTGTAATAAAAATAGAAGGCAAAAGCTTTCCTTATTTGTTATACGGCAACAGTGATGATGTAAAACTAGGTCAATGGGTATTGGCAATTGGTTACCCTTATTCATTAGATATAACTGTTACAGCAGGTATAATCAGTGCAAAATCCAGATCAATAGGCATAAAAAGTAAGCAAACCAATAGCCCCATTGAATCATTTTTGCAAACAGATGCTGCTGTAAACCCCGGAAATAGTGGTGGTGCGTTGGTAAATACTACCGGTGAGTTAGTGGGTATAAACTCAGCAATTGCCTCCCCTACTGGATCTTATACAGGTTATTCTTATGCTATACCAGTAAATATGGTAAAGAAAATTGTAACAGATATTGTGAAATTTGGTACTGTTCAACGTGCATATATTGGCATTGTTTTCCCCAGAGATGAAATTAGCGATGACGAGAAAAGAGCAATTGAAAAAGAATTAGGTACTTCCTTCAAAGAAGGCGAAGGTGTTATTGCTTTAGATGTTGCCACAGGGGGTGCTGCAGCGGCTGCAGGCCTTAAAAAAGGCGATTTGATTACTAAAATTAATGGAGTAGCTGTAACCAGTGGAGCTGAACTGCAGGAGCAAGTTGCCCGATTTAAACCGGGAGATAAAATAACCTTAACCTATAAAAGAAGTGGTAAAGAAGCTACAGCTAATTTAACTTTGAAGAACAAGGTAGGCAATACAGACATGGTTAAATCGAGCAGTGTTTTAGAAAAGTTAGGTGGAGAATTAGCCGACCTCGATAAAAAAATTGCTGCTGCCAATGATGTAACCGGAGGAGTTCTAGTAAAGAAAGTAGGATCGGGTTTATTAAGCAAAAGCAAAATGGAAGATGGCTTTGTCATTACCGGTATAAACGGAAAAGAAGTGAATAGCCTTGAAGAGTTTAAAGAAGCAATAAAATCTATTAAAACAGGTAATATTCGCTTGGAGGGTTTCTATCCCGGATTTGAAGGAAGATATACGTATCCGTTAAAATTAACAGAAGAATAGATAATACTGAAGCATATACAAAAAAGTGGGCGTTCTTTAAAAGAACGCCCACTTTTTTTATGATACTCTTATTTGTTGAAATTATTTATTCAATCACTTTTTCGTAAACAATGTAATCACCAGCCTGAAGTTCAAATTGTTCTTTTTGGTTGAAATTAAATGTAAGCCCAGAAAAAATATTTTTAAACTTACCCGTTAACCAATGGTGATCTACCTCTACCTTTAATTTACCTTGAGTAGATACATTCAACAACACCAAAACAACTTGCTCCTCATATTTACGCATAAAAGCCATCACTTCATTATCATGTGCAGATGATAAAATATAAGTTTCACCACTACTAATTGCACCATTATTTTTTCGGAGTAGAGCAAGGTTGCGATAAAAATCATGCAGTAACGGAACATCATTCCATTCAATTAAATCTTTATCGAAAAATTTTAATCGCTTTGGATGCTTAGTTTCCTGACCACTATAAATTAAAGGCATACCACACCAGGTAAAACAGAATACAGCCCAGGCTTTAGCAGCAACATCATACTTTTCCATTTCCGTACCATTCCAACTATTTTCATCGTGATTAGCGGTAAAAAATAATTTAATAGCGCCTTCCGGATATTGTGAATAGGCATGTAACACATTTCGGATATCATGCAGGGTGGACTGAGATTTTGTATATTTTTCGCTTTCATGCATCCACCACCAGGCATAGGTTGCATCAAACACCTGATGGTAAGCAACCACTTCGCATTCAGCCAACCAGAACAAAGGTTTGATCCCTTTAAATGAAGCTCGCGCAGTAATCCAAAAATCAAGCGGCACTAAGTGAGCCATATCGCATCTAAAACCATCTATATCACATTCTTGTACCCAAAAATGCATTGCTTCAATTAAGGCTTGGCGCATTTCAGGAACATCGAAATTCAAATCAATTACATCTTTCCAACCATTTTTTTCTGTAAAATTTCCGGCTTCATCCTGCATCATCCAATCCGGGTGCTCTGTTGTCCAATGATGATCCCATCCTGTGTGATTAGCTACCCAATCTATTATAATTTTAAAGCCAAGCTGATGCGCTTCATCAACCAATACTTTAAAATCATTCAGCGTACCAAACTCTGGATTGATATCAGTATAACTGCTACATGCATAATAGCTACCCAAAGTACCTTGCCGCATTTTTTCACTAATAGGTGTAATGGGCATAAACCATAAAATATCTACCCCCATATTTCGTAAACGGGGCAAGTGTTGGGCAAATGCTTTAAAAGTACCTTCCGGAGTATACTGTCGTATGTTAACTTCATACATGGTTGCATGATCAGCCCAAGGTACGGTTACAAATTTATTAGTCATTGCAAGATGAATATATGTTTTGAAGATAACGCATTATCTTTTCAAAAGAGAAAAACACCAACCCAAAAACACTACAACTAATGCGCCAACTACATTAAGCCATAAAAAGCCTAGGCCAATCAATTCATATTTATCCAATAAAAACAAGGTAATCACTATTAATTCTCCCACTATAGCAGCCCAAAAAACTGCATTACCCTGAATTTTTTTAATGTAAAATGCAATTAAAAAAATCCCCAAGATAACACCATAAAATAAGGATCCTAATATATTGACTGCTTCAATTAAACTTCCCATACCAGTTGCAAGTTCAGCTGTAATCACACAAAACACCCCCCAGGCAAAAGTGTAATACTTAGAAATTTTATACTGGCTTATTTCTTGTTCTTGAACATTTGAGTAGGTTGTTTGAACATATCTGCAATGAAAATCAATCATGGTAGAGGAAGCCAATGAATTAAGCGCAGCTGCAATGGACCCCCATGCCGCTAAAAAAATAATAGCAATCAATAAACCTACTAACCCTTTGGGAAGAAAATCTACCACAAAACGTAAAAATATATAATTGGTATCGTTGGTATCAGATTCGGGAACGGCTTTTTTAATGATGGATTTGTAGGTGGTTTTAAGTTGATTTAGCTGAACAGAACCCAATGCAAGACTATCTTTATATTGATCTGATTTTTTAATAATCAGCAGTTGACTATTGGCTTGTTGATTCATTTGTATTTCATCAAACTTATATTTAACCGATAGCAGTGAATCTTTATAGGGAGATTGAAAAGCTTTTGTCTCTAACGCCTTATTAAAGAAAATGGGAGATGGATTAAATTGATAAAAGGTAAACAACAACGCACCCAATAATAGAATTAAAAACTGCATGGGTACTTTAACCAATCCGTTCATCAACAAACCAATTCGGCTCTCTGTGTTGTTTTTAGCAGTTAAATATCTTCCAACCTGTGATTGATCCGTTCCAAAATAGGAAAGTGCCAAAAAGAATCCGCCTATAATTCCGCTAATGATATTGTATTTATCTTTCCAGTCGAATCCGTTTTTAGAAAATCCGGTAGTGATAACATTCAGCTTACCGGAAGCACCGCTAATTGTTAATGCGTCGGTAAACCCAACATTTGCGGGTAAGTGATGTACAATTAAATATCCGGCAATAAACATTCCAATAAATATGATCAGTAATTGAAGTTGTTGCGTGTGTGCAACAGCTTTTGCACCTCCCGTTACAGTGTAAACAATTAACAACCCTCCCATGATGATATTGGTGTAAAAAATATCCCATCCCATTAAAGAAGATAAAATAATAGATGGCGCATAAATACTAATTCCGGTGGAAAGTGCTCTTGAAATTAAAAACAAGGAGGAGGTTAATATTCTTGTTTTTGGATCGAATCGCTGTTCTAAAAATTCATACGCAGTAAATACTTTTAGTTTATTGAAAATCGGAACAAAGCTGATGCTAATGATAATCATTGCCAAAGGCAGACCAAAATAATATTGTACAAAACGCATACCATCTGTAAAAGCCTGACCAGGTGCCGATAGAAACGTGATGGCACTTGCCTGAGTCCCCATAATACTAAGCAGTACCATATACCAGGGCATGGTTCTGTTACTCAAAAAATATCCTTCTAAATTTTTTGTTGTCTTGCTTTTATATAAGCCATAAAAAATTATTCCCAATAGGGTTAATACTAATACAATCCAATCTATTCTACTCATTGAAAGTGTTTTGTAAACCAATAAAAAAATGTAATCAATGCTATTAAAAAAAACAGCACAAATAAATACCACTTATTCCATGAACCCAAAAAAGGTATTTTGTTTTCCATTTATTTAGTTTTTGAACTCATTAAACCACCGGCTAACAACCCAAGCATTAAACCTAGTATCAGACCGATTTTTACATTTTTAATAAATACCCCTAACAATATGCCAATAATAACGATGGTTAAAAACCCTATTTTTTTTCGTGGTTTCATGCTGATCTATTTAGATGTTGGCAAGGAGATAATATTGGCGAATAAGCGATAAGCACCAGCAACCCCTGCAGGTAATTGACGAAATAAAACCATACTTACATAAGTGAAATTCCCTTTGCCATACTTAGCCGTAACCAAACTTCCACTGGTTTGTTTTTCATTGGTATCATTCATGCCGAATAAAGCATCATAAGGCGCACCGGTAATATCGGCCTGATAAGTACTTCTTTCCTGTACCCATCCTCCAAAATCATTTTTAGTAATTATATTAGGATAACTTACAAATGGATGATTTGGCAAAAGAATATTAATTGCTGCATCTTCTTCGGTTACCCTTATGTTACTGATACTAAAAGGATAAGGACCTACTTTTACTTTTTTAGATCCTACCTGATTACTCTTCAAATATTGAACAATTAAATGACCCCCTTTTTCAACAAATTTGTTGAGTAATTCGTTTTTAGTCGTTAGCCATTCATGGATATTAAAGGCCCTGATTCCTACAATAATTACATCAAAACGATTAATAAGCTCTTCTGAAATTTCAGCTTCACTTATATATTGAACCGGATATCCTAATTGCGCTAAAGCTTGCGGAACCAAATCACCTGCACCTATTATGTATCCTACTTTCTTAGGTACGGCAATTATTTTATCGTTGATTAAAATTGCCTGATCCTTGTAAAAATAGTTAATGGAGGGTATGTGGTTATATTTTATTGATTTAAGGTATTGCGTAAAAGCAAACTTTTTTCCACCCCGTTCGTAACTTATTTCTGCATTTAATTTTGTTGACTTTTTAGTACTATTTAACTTAGATACATCAAACGAATATGTGTAAACACCGCCAGCTTCAACGTTGATGACAGAGTCAATAGCAATTAAATTCTTTTCATTTTCATCTTTAATTTTAATAGTTACTGGTATTGCAGATGCGGTAAAATTAGTTTTGAATTGAAGCTGTAAGGGTGTTGATGTAATGGGTTGGTTATTTACGGATTCAACATTGGTTAATAACACATGTTGATTTAATGAAACAATAACAGGTGGTATTACATTAATTGGTTGATAAACTTCTCCTCTAACAGGATCAACCATTTTATATTGAACCGGTTTATTGATGGCAAAGCGAATGCCGTTTATGCTAAAAACAAAATTTGCAGTATACGGCGCTTCAGATTCTGCGTTACCAATAAGATCCAAATCAGTTACAGAAAAGTTTCCGATACCGTTCATTGGCTTTTCTAGCCAATAAGGCTGGGAATATTTTTTACCTTGTTCAACCACAAAGGTTTTAGATAAATTAACATTATAGTTTACAGTCGGAGCAATATTCAATATAGTGTCGAATGGCTTTTCCAAAGCAGCATTCAATTGAATTTGGTCGATCTTAATATCAGCAGTATTACGCTTGTTAACTAAGAAATTTACCGTTAATTTTTCTCCGGGTATAGCGTATTCTACATCGGTAGTTGCTTCTGCAAAAAGACCGCTGCATGCTACAATTAAATCTTCTATTTCTTTTTTCTTATTATTCCACCAGGTAGCATTGTAATTCGTTCTTTGGAGGGATTGATACAGTTCCACTAAAGGAGCCACACTATTTTCGGGGTGATCGAAATGATAGTTTGCAATGATTTGGTCAATCATTTTCCGGATGTTTAAGCCTCCATTGGGAATTCTACTCCAATCAGATACAACACCGTCCATCAAATCATTTTTAGCCGAGTCGCCAGCCAATGTAACGAAAAACTCATTTACAGGCCCTTTACGGCGGGGTCTGCCCTCTCCCTGGCTCTTATGCATACTTCTGGCTTCTCCGCCAATTTCGCCATAGCTTTTCCCTATTAATGCATTATATGCACCTGCGTCTACTTTCAGCTGATTGTTACTGGTGGTATTGGTACTTCCAAAATTAAATGTATTCCATAAAAGGCGTTTAGCCTGCCATGGTTCAACCCCTTTTGCCAACTGTTCCGGAAAGCGTTTAGGATCGGCAGCAGCATAAAATGCTTCCTGCGATAGTATAGCGGAAGCGGCATGATGACCATGACCGGCACGCGCATCACCGGGAAATCGGTTAATAATTACATCTGGTTGAAACTTTCTGATTACCCAAACCATGTCGGACAATACCTTTTCTCTGTTCCATATTTTAAGGGTTTCATCGGATGTTTTGCTAAATCCAAATTCGTACGCGCTGCTAAAATATTGTTCTGCACCATCAATCCGTCTTGCAGCCAAAAGCTCTTGCGTTCTGATCAGGCCTAATTCAATTCCCTGTTCGCTTCCGATTAAATTTTGCCCGCCATCACCGCGAGTGAGGCTAAGATAGGCGGTTCTATATTTCTTCTCCTTAGCCAAATAGGGCAAAAA
>JBIIAP010000220.1:0-4490 GCA_044239855.1 Sediminibacterium sp.
GATATCTCCGGGCCATTAACCGAGAGCGTATTAATGGGTAATTTAGCCATCAGAAGCTATGATATTCAAGCTAAAAACGACAAGGGTAATATCTATTATCCTGGAAGAAACATTAAACTAATGTGGGACGGTCCAAATATGAAGATTACCAACTTTGATGATGCTAATCAGTTCGTAAGAAGAAAGTACAGAGAATTTTAATCAAACTCGTTTAAGTATAAAACAAAAGCCCATCAATTGATGGGCTTTTGTTATTATAAATGTTAGTGTTCAATCAAAGATAATAAGGCAATAATAAAATCAAAGAATTTACCATTAATCATATTAAACAACCAGACTATGAGGGCAAGTTGGTGTTATTAACGCATCAAGGTTTTATTTTAACAACTTTATTGTCTTTCAAAACAACAAGATCTGTTTTTTTAAATTTTTTAAATTCAATAAGTTTTTCATACGCCTTTTCAAGTCCTAGTAGAATATTGTTTTTCTGTTCGATTTGTTTTTCTACAGTTGTCATTTTTGATTTTTTAATTCGTTAAACTTTATTTTGTCTATAATATTTAATTGCCCATCTATTGTTTTTTGTGCTAAAAGAATGTGTTTTCCTATAGAGTTATCAAAAATTAATGCACCATCAACAATTGGCAAATAAATTTCAAACAGATTTTTAATGCCTTTATAATATCGCCTCTCTATTATTTCAGGTGCAATATTATGACCGCCTTCTAATACTCTAATTCTAACTCGTTCTTTAGCTAGTTCTATACTTTGAAGCCAAAAAAAAAGTAATGTAATGGTATACCCATTTTGTTTAGCATTTATAATTTTTTGTTTATAGCTTTTGGTAGATAATGTTGTTTCGAATGCAAAACTTTCATTGAATTTCAACAATTCATTTATTCTGTTCAACATTATTCTACCAGCTTCAAATGATACTTTTTCTGGTTGAAATGGCGACAACCCCTTTGCAATTTCATCTGCATTTACAAATTCTTTACAATCAATAATCTCCGGTAAAATAGTAAAGGAAGCTGTTGTTTTTCCAGCTCCATTACATCCGGCAATTATATAAAGATCTTTGTTTATCATATTCACAAATTTATAAACTATTTTTAGTAAATGATGATACTATTCAATTAAAATTAAAAGCCCATCAATTGATGGGCTTTTAATTTATATCACTCTTAATCAAAACTAATCTAGTATTTCAACGCTTTCATGTAAGCAGCATCTGCTGCTGCGCTTGCCAATGGATTTGAACCAGTAAAGGATTCCTGCTCTACAATATGATGCTTCATGCCATACTTGCTGGCTTCGTTTAATATGTTTGAAAAGTTAATGGATCCTTTTCCTAATATACATGACTCAATACCTGTTGCAGCTGTTGTTTGATCTTTAACATGGCAAATGGTAAATCTTCCCGGATATTTTTTGAACCAATCGATCGGATTTTCTTTTGCTGCTACTACCCAATAAATGTCCATTTCAAAATCTACCAATGATGCATCGGTACCTTCCATCATTACGGTTTGTGGGATTTGACCATCAACTGGTTTAAATGAATAATCGTGGTTGTGGTACGCAAACTTTATTCCGTTCTTCTTACAAATTTCTCCGCTCTTATTAAACTCGTCATTGAACCTTTTAAAATCATCAATAGATTTCTGAGCACCTTTCCACGGACAAATTAAATACTTCATACCTATTTCCGCAGCTTCAGCAGCTTTACGTTCAAAGTCTACCGTATTATTGCAATGCGCCGAAATAATCTTCATGTTTAAATCATCCATGTATTTTTTAAACTCCGTATTTTTCATGCCCCAGAATATTCCATTAGCACCTTCAAAACTTTCAATTTGATTATATCCAAATCCTGCTAATTTTTTAAGTGTTCCTTTTACATCAGCTGCAAGGTCTTCTTTCACCGTCCATAGTTGTATACCAAAACGTCCTTCCTTCTTGCCATCTCCAAAAGTATTCAAGAAATTAGATTTGCCTAAAAATGGCAAACTCAATCCTGCAGCTGCTAAGCCTGCTGTTTTAATAAAGTCTCTTCTATTGTTGTTCATGGTTTTGTTTTTTAAATAATTGATGGCAAGTTATTGCACAGTTATTGTTCTATGTAATTGTATGAGTTTAATTTATTTGCTAGGTGGTAGCCCAGGCTCTGTCGCCTTTTTTGTACGGAAAATTACCATCGTATTTGCCGGGCACTGCTACGTAGCGCAATGCCTTTGTAGCTCCTACTTCAGAAGTAAAGAATCCCCAAAGAGTAAGCTGTTTCATCATAGCAAAATAATGTGGCATTTCTTTTTCCTTCAGGTTTTTTTGAACTGCTTTTGCTTCACTATCAAGCGTAACCAACAAATCATGCCGTTGTTCTTTAGTTGATGCTACAAAACTTTTTCCATGCTTTGCTTTTGCTGCTTCCTCTATTTTTTTCATTCCTTCGGTAAATGCCTTGCGCTCCTCCGGTGTATAACAGTCTCTTACAATTACTGCCATAAATTCGCCCACTTTTGCATCTTTAGCACCGGGAGTGCTTGTTGCCGGTAAAATGGTTTCGGCAATTTCACTTAGTAATTCAATATCTGCTGGTGTAAATGCAATCGCATCTTTTGAGGCAGTTTTGCATCCCGATAAAAAAGCTTCTGCGCCTAGTATGGTACCTCCTAACAAAAGTGCTACACTAGATAATGCTTCTCTTCTATTCATTGTAAATATTTTTAATTTATCGATTTATTACCAATTATAAATTTCCTTTCTTCAATTCACTAACTGCATAATCTGCAGCCCGCGCGGTAAATGCCATATAGGTTAATGATGGATTTACGCAAGCGGAGGAGGTCATAAAAGAACCATCTGTTACAAATACATTCGGTGCATCCCAAATTTGATTGAATTTATTTACCACCGAAGTTTTTGGATCAGCACCCATACGCGCGGTACCCATTTCATGAATACCTCTACCTAATACCCCATTGCCCTCATATCCCTTCACCTCTTTCACACCAGCGTTGGTAAGCATTTCAATGGCATCGGCCTGCATATCAATACGCATTTTCTTTTCGTTGTCTTTTAACTCTGCGTCTATCTTTAATACATTCAGTCCCCACTTGTCTTTCACTGTTTTATCGATGGTAGCAAAATTTGCATGATCGGGTAATACTTCACCAAAGCCCATCATGCCCATTGTCCAGCCACCCGGCTCTAACAACGCATCTTTAAAATCACCGCCAATACTTAATTCTGCCAATTCTCTACCCCAGCCTTCTCTGCCTGCACCACCCTGATAACCGAAACCACGCATGTAGTCTCTTTTATCATTTCCTACATTTCTGTAACGAGGTATATAAATACCGTTGGCTCTTCTACCAAATACATATTTATCTTCATACCCGTCTACTTTTCCGCGCGCACCAACTCCTAAATGATGATCCATAATATTATGGCCCAACTCGCCACTGCTGCTTCCTAAACCACCCTCCCACACATCTGTTGCGGAGTTCATTAAAATCCAGGACGAGTTAAGTGTAGAGGCATTTAAGAAAATGATCTTGGCATTGTACACATAGGTTTTATTGGTTGCTGCATCCAACACTTCTACACCGGTTGCTTTCTTTTTATCTTTATCGTATAAAATTTTAGTTACGATGCTCCATGGACGTAATGTTAAATTGCCCGTTTTCATTGCAGCAGGTAAGGTAGAGGATTGAGTGCTGAAGTATGCGCCAAACGGACAACCCAGCCAACACTTATTTCTATACTGACAGTTGGTTCTACCTTCTAATGGTTGCGTGATATTGGCTACACGACCAATAATCATGGCACGCTGATTCTTATAATATTCTTTTAATCTTTTTGATACATCTTTTTCAACACAATTCATTTCCATGGGTGGCATAAACTGACCATCCGGTAAAACCGGTATGCCATCTCTGTTACCACTGATACCTGCAAATTTTTCTACATAATCATACCAGGGTGCTATGTCTTTGTATCTTACCGGCCAATCAACCGCAATACCATCTTTAGCATTGGCTTCAAAATCTAAATCACTCCAACGGTAACTTTGTCTGCCCCACATCAACGAGCGACCACCTACATGATAACCTCTAAACCAATCATATCTTTTTACTTCAACATAAGGACTTTCTTTTTCTTCTACCCACATATCGTAGGTCTTTTCATTGAGCGGATAATCTCTGTTACGAACAGGATTATTGGCAATCATTTCCTGCGTTTTTCTATCGTGATGCGGATAGTCCCAATCTTCTTTATTTGCGTTAACGTAGTCTTTAATGTGCTCTATATTTCTACCTCTTTCGAGCATCAATACTTTCAGGCCTTTTTCCGTAAGCTCTTTTGCGGCCCAACCACCGCTTATTCCGGAGCCAATAACAATTGCATCAAAATTTTGCTCTGCCATGATTATTATATGTTAAGAATTTAAAGAATTATATATCCGCCGATATGTTTCCTTTTTTTGG
>JBIIAP010000221.1:0-4478 GCA_044239855.1 Sediminibacterium sp.
CCGGATCTATAAGCGTTGTATCAAAATAAGTGGTATCCCAGCTTTCCCCTCCATTGCTGCTTATAGAAACTATTCTTGCTCTTACATCCCCTCTTTGATTTCTCGTGTTCATTAATACCTTATCGTCTGATAATACTGTTGCCATCGATTCATTACTGCCCGGTAGTTGCACCGTTTGGGCTAATTTAAATGTACTGCCATGATCATCTGTATAAAAAGCATGCGCATTGCAGTCTTCATAGTTTGGCAATGGTCCTCCCGATGAATGATTGGCAGCTATAAAAATTCTTCCTTTGTACTTTCCGCTTTGCAATTGAATTGCATGACCGGGGGTATTGGCATAGGTTCTCCAGTCTTCTTTAAAATTGTAAGCTGGATTTACTGATGGCTGTTTGGGATAATGCGTTTGAAGCGTAATATTGGTACCTTCCGACCAAGTAACTCCATTGTCTGTGGAGGTCTTATACCAAACTTCTCTTAGCCCATTTCCTTTTCTAACTTCATACTCATGATTATTGCCTGTATTATAAAACAAAAATATTCGTCCATCTGCGAAATTAGGATCCGTATAATCTACCACTGGTGCCGGGTTGCCTGCCTGCAAATGCCCATAGTCTACTATCGTTTTTAATTCATTCCATGTTTTGCCATTATCGTCACTTCTTTTCATTACGATATTAATATTGCCAAAATCATCTGATCCATTGGTACGGCCCTCACAAAATGCCAAAATAGTCCCATTAGGTGTAGTAATCATGGCAGGAATTCGAAATGATTTGTATCCATCTTTACCTGATTCAAATACGGTTATTGCGCTATCTTGAGCATTTGTTGTAGTCATATTCGCCCATAAAAAGACAAGTAAAAGGATCAATTTGTTACAGTAGGGATGCATAAAAAATGCTATTTGATAGGGAATTAAATTTCCTGTTAAAATTACACATTGATTTTTAATACTAGAGTTAAGGAACTATATAATAAAAATTAATTAGTCAACCGTTTGCGAAGTCCTTTTAATGTTTTTTAGAACGCTAATCTCTCTTTTTGTCATATATTTAGCAACATATTGCAAAAAATACAAACGATTGCCAAATGAAAAAACTATTCGTGGTTTTATTACTTGTGTTTATAGGTTATTGCTATTCATGCAATAACAACAAAGCCTCCATAACAGAAGCGGGCGAAATGATTAGCTATAACTTTCAAGTTCGTCCTATTTTTTCCGATAAGTGCTTTAAATGTCATGGGCCTGATGCAAACAAAAGAGCTGCAGGATTGCGTTTAGATATTGAATCTGAAGCATTTAAAGCCTTACAGGAGCACCCTAATTCACGAGCCCTAGTACCCGGAAATGTCAATCAATCAGAACTTTATTTAAGAATTGTTTCCAAAGATTCATCTCAAATAATGCCTCCATTAGACAGTCATTTACCCTCTCTAACAGAAGAAGAAATTGCTACTATAAAAAAATGGATTGAACAAGGGGCTAAATATGAAAAACATTGGGCATTTGTTGCTCCGGTTAAAAGCGCAATTCCTAAAGTCAGTAATACTTCCTGGCCTAAAAATGAAATCGACTATTTTATATTAAGTAAGCTGGAAAAAATAAATATCGATCCAAATGAAGAGGCGGATAAAGAACGTTTACTCAAACGCGTTGCATTTGACTTAACCGGGTTACCACCCACTCCGGATCAAACAGCCGCATTTTTAAATGATAAGTCTCCCAATGCCTATGAAAAAATGGTAGATGCTTTTTTAGCACAGAAAGCTTATGGAGAAAGAATGGCATTGCCTTGGTTAGATATTGCACGATATGCGGACTCACACGGTTATCAGGATGATAATTATCGCTCTCAATGGCCTTGGCGCGATTGGGTAATACATGCCTTCAATAAAAACATGCCTTATAACCAGTTCATTACCTGGCAAATGGCTGGCGATTTAATTCCGAATGCCACTAAAGAACAAATATTAGCAACTGGCTTCAATCGTAATCATAAAATTACAGAGGAAGGCGGTGTGGTAGATGAAGAATACAGAGTAGAGTATGTAGTTGACCGAACCAATACGTTATCAAGCGGTGTACTGGGTCTTACCATGGAGTGTGCTAAATGCCATGATCATAAATATGACCCCTTTACGCAAAAAAATTATTTTCAGCTAACCGCATTCTTCAATAATGTAACTGAAAAAGGATTGGAGTCTACAGTAGGTGGCGCCGAAACTTACGCAAAGCATCCTCGAATGGAAATTACTAAAGAGGATTTAAAAGGTATCCTAAGCTTTATCAATAAAGCGGATAGCAATAAATTAGAAGTTTCCGTGATGAAGGATGCGGATACAACTAGAAAAACTTATGTGCTGATTCGTGGAAGTTATGATCAACATGGGGATGAGGTAAAACCCGGAACACCCGAATCCATCTTGCCATTTGGCGTTCAATATCCTTCCAATAGATTAGGATTATCTCAATGGTTGTTCGACGCCAAAAATCCGCTAACATCCCGTGTATTCGTCAATAGAATGTGGCAGGAGTTTTTCGGAAGAGGCATTGTAAAATCTGCCGGAGATTTTGGTATGCAGGGAGATTTACCATCCCATCCGGCATTATTAGATTGGCTGGCTGTAGATTTTAGAGAAAACGGTTGGAACATCAAACGCCTGGTAAAAACGATGGTAATGTCTGCAACTTACCGTCAATCAGCAGTAGTTACCAAAAACAAACTACAAATTGATCCGGAAAACACGTTTTTATCTCGCGCCCCACGTATTCGCTTAAATGCCGAGTTCGTAAAAGACATGGTTTTAGCCAGCAGCGGATTGTTAAACAAATCTATAGGTGGTACCAGTGTTAAAGCCTATCAGCCAAAAGGACTTTGGGAATTAGCTACTTCAGGTAGAGGTATTTTATCTTCCTATAAGCAAGATACCGGAAACGCTGTATACAGAAGAGGAATGTACACTTTCATCAAACGAACTGTTCCTCCTCCTAATATGATGATTTTTGATGGAAGCAGCAGAGACCAATGCGATGTAAAACGTTCCAGAACCAACACGCCTTTGCAAGCACTAATTATGCTAAATGATCCTACCGTATTAGAAGCGTCTTTAGCATTATCAGATAAATTGTTGAAAAATGGCAAAGAAAAGAATGCTATGCTAAATGACGCATTTAAAAAAATTATTTGCAGAGCGCCAACCGATAAAGAAATCAAAATCTTAAGTGAGTATTGGAATGATAAAGCAACTTATTTCAAAAACAATCAGGCACAAGCCAAACAAATTATTAACGTAGGACAATATAAACCCACTTTCAATCAAAACGATGCTTTAGCTGCTTTTATGCAGGTGATACAAATTATTTATAACATGGAAGAAGCCATCACAAAATCTTAACTATGGAAAAAGAAATACTTGAACACGGACTCAACGTAAATCGTAGAAAATTCCTGGCCAGTTTAAGCATTGGTATAGGTAGTGCTGCGTTAGGCTCATTATTAATGCCCGATTTGTTAGGAGGTGCTAATGATGACGCATCTTTTATGCCCGGAATTCCACATTTTGCCCCTAAGGCAAAGCGGGTAATCTATCTGTTCCAAAATGGAGCACCTTCTCAATTAGAAACTTTCGACTATAAACCTATGTTGAATAAAATGATGGGGCAAGATCTGCCTGCATCTATCCGCATGGGTCAGCGTTTAACCGGTATGACTGCTTCGCAGGATAAGTTTCCTTTGATTGGGTCCTACTATAAGTTCAATCAACATGGCAATTCCGGCGCATGGGTAAGTGAGTTATTTCCTCACATGGCTAAAATTGTAGATGATTTGTGTATTGTAAAAAGCATGCATACCGAAGCCATTAATCATGACCCGGCATTAACATTTTTCCAAACAGGTAATCAGCAGGGGAGCCGCCCAAGCATGGGCTCTTGGGTGAGCTACGGCCTGGGCTCCGAAAATAAAAATCTTCCCGCATTTTGTGTATTACTCTCCAGAGGAAAAGGTAACGGACAGGGCGTTTATTCTAAGTTATGGAGTAACGGATTTATAGATTCCATTCACCAGGGCGTACAGTTTAGTAGTGGAGACAATCCCGTTTTATATCTACAAGATCCCGATGGCGTAGATAGAAAGAACAGAAGAGAAATGCTCGATAAATTGGCTGAATTAAATGATATCGATTACAAAAATTTTGGCGATCCGGAAATAGCTACCAAGATTCAACAATATGAAACTGCATACAGAATGCAAACTGCAGTTCCTGAAATTTTAGATGTTACCAAAGAATCGGAAGACATTGTAAAATTATACGGTTCCGACTGCTTGGTGCCCGGTACGTATGCCGCCAACTGTTTATTAGCAAGAAAGCTATCGGAAAATGGCGTGCGTTTCGTTCAACTGTATCATCAGGGCTGGGATCAGCATGGTAATCTTCCAAATGAAATGAAAGGTCAGGCCAAAGATGTAGATCAG
>JBIIAP010000041.1:0-14406 GCA_044239855.1 Sediminibacterium sp.
ATAATAAGAATAAAAAACTACAAACCTCGTAAGCCGGATTCTGTTTCAAATCCATCATTTATCTGGCCGGCACATTACTGAGCCGATCTTGCTGCCTACCCTGGATCTTGGGCGAGCAGCCCTCGAACGATCCTATACATGGCATTACAGTACCCAAGGTTTACCCGCTACCCATGTTACCATTTGCAGCCGTGAGCTCTTACCTCACATTTTCACCTTTTTCTCAACGAATTGAGATAGTTATTTTCTGTGGCACTTTCTCGTTCTTACCGTTGTAAGAAGCCGGCGCTTAACCGGTAGGTTGCTCTATACTGTCCGGACTTTCCTCACCCCTACCATTACAGCATGGGTGCGATGGATCGGGCTTGTAGCATGTAAAGATACAAAACTGTGGGAATTTTACTTGAATTCGAAATATACGATTGTTGCACCATAACCAAATCGAGCATCATACTGATTGATAAAGTACTTAACTTCTTTTCTAGTTTTGAGATATTCATGAATTTCTTCCCGTAATTTACCGGAGCCAACGCCATGAATTACGATTAATTCAAACTGATGATGCGCAACAGAAATATCCACCCATTTCTCCAACTCTTTTAATTGTAAGGTGAGCATTTCAAAATTGCTCATAGAAGCGTAATTGTCGGCTAATTTTTCGATGTGCAAATCAATTACTGAACGAGCGGGGGGTAAATGTTCGCGTGCTTTTCCGGCGTCGTATACTTTAAAGCCTTTGGCAACCAAACTATCTAATGGAAAATATTCCACTTCCTTGTCAGGGTATTTTTCGTATAATAAATAAGAAAATGTTGGTTCATTGTTTTCTTTAAGTGCTTCTACTTTTTGAAAAACTTGTTTAGGCTTCAGTTTTAAAGCAGTTTCAAAATGCGGAGCTTTGTTTTTTTGGGGATTTTTAAGGCTAAATTCTATACTAAATGAGGGGCTATCATTTACTGCAGCAAAATCGATATCATGTAAATAAAAATCATGAAAAGGCTGGATTTCATTCAGCAATTCGAAATTAGATATCCCATTAAATTGTTGTTGATAGATAAATTTAAGGTGTTGATCGGTGTTGTTGATTAGATGTATTTTAAGTACATCAACCACTTCGTCATTAAAGTCATCTAATTCAAATTTGGGAATAAAACTCAGCCAAACCCCATTGGCAACTTTTAATTTATTGGGTTGAGGTTTTTCTTTAGGAAGTTGATCGATGTAGGTTTTGGGTTCCAATTTTTTAGAAGGGATTAATTTTTTCTCCGTAAATCTTTTAAAATAGGGAAAATCAATTTGATCCATATACGCAGGAAATTTTACACCGCGTACTTCAATCATCACCATTTTATCATTAATGATTTCAACTACTTTACCCTCCTCATTGCTGTGCAATACTAAAATATCATCCCCAAGCTGGTACTTCATTATGCTGCTAATTTGCTATTCTTTCTTCCATATAAAAAATAAATAATCAACCCAATTCCCATCCAAACAAAAAACCATAACCAGCTAACAGCCGGTATTTCAATCATCAAATATAAACAACATAAAGCGCCTGCAATAGGAATAAATGAATAGGAACGCATAAAACTCAATACCGCTGTAATTATTGCAATAACGATAAATATTAAAAATAAAATTTCCTGATATCCTTCTGCTTTAATGTTTCCGACAGCATTTAAGATTCTATTTCTAAATAAATAGGTAATGAAGAGTACAATTACAGGTATTAAATATTTGCCATTAATAAAAGGGATTTTAAATCCATTTTTGTTACTGTCTGCATTTATTTTAGGTAAAACCAATACCCCGAAGCATACTAAAACGAAAGCGAATAAAGTGCCGATACTTGTCAAATCAGTCATCATACCACTTCCAACAAATAAAGAAGGGATACCTACTATTATACCAGTGATGATGGTAGAAAAAGAAGGTGTTTGATATTTAGGATGAACTTTTGCGAATTTTTTAGGTAATAAACCATCACGACTCATACTCATCCAAATTCGTGGCTGTCCAAGTTGAAACACTAACAACACACTGGTTGTAGCTACAACAGCACTTACAGAAACGATGTATCCTATTTTATTTAAATGTAATTTGTCGAAAACATAAGCTAATGGATCATCCACTTTAAGTTCACTATAATTAACCATTCCGGTAAGTATGAGTGCTACCAGGATATATAATATTGTACAAATTACTAAAGAATAAATCATACCGCGTGGCAAATCTCTTTGTGGATTTTTACATTCTTCGGCGGTAGTAGAAATCGCATCAAAACCAATATAGGCATAAAATACAGCCGATACCCCGGCTAAAACCCCACCAAATCCATTGGGCATAAATGGCGTCCAATTAGTGGTATCAACATAAAAGAAACCAATAGCTATTACAAAAACGATTACTGTAATTTTAAATATTACTAAAGCGTTGGTGCTCTTTTTACTTTCTTTAATCCCAACATAAGCCAATGCAGTAATAAGAAAAATAATAACAAATGCAGGTATATTTAAAATTACTTTCCAACCAGCGATGACAGGGGCATTAGTTATTGCATCATAGCCCATTCGGGCATGTTTAGTTAACGACTGGATGGAGTTACCTGCTGCTAATTCTTTTAATGCTTCTTCATACCCCAACTGTGCGTTAGCAGCGTTAGTTGCTAACCATCCGGGTAAATTAATGTGAAATCCTTCCAGTAAATTATTGAAATATCCGCTCCAACTGACGGCTACTACAATGTTTCCAATTGCATATTCTAGTATTAAAGCCCATCCAATTATCCAGGCAACTAATTCGCCAAAAGAAACATAAGCATACGTATAAGCACTACCTGAAATTGGGATGCGGCTGGCAAACTCTGCATAGCACAGAGCGCTAAATCCGCAGGTAATAGCTGTGATTATAAAAAGGATCGCTATACCGGGGCCACCATTGTAGGCAGCAGTTCCAATAGTAGAAAAAATACCTGCGCCAATAACTGCAGCTATTCCCATAAAAGTAAGGTCTCGCACACCCAAAACTTTGTTGAGTTTAGCACCATGTGCATCTGACTGACCGGCTTCTACATCGGCCATAATTTTACTCAATGATTTCTTTCTAAGCAAAGAAGATAACATGCAATTAATGGTTTAAGCTGAAAGGTAAGGAAGTTTTGTATGTTATACTTCCCGTTGAATTAAATAATCTGCCAATTCCTTTAAAGGAGCTTTGCGAGCAGCAACCACTGCAATAGCTTCTAAGTGATTAAGGGCGGTTTGCAAATACTGTTCTTTAAGTGTATTTGCCCACTCATTTACCTTACATGATTTATAAATTTCCAGCACTTTTTCTACTTTATCAGCAGGGTTTTCCTGTATTAATTTTTCTAATTGTTGCTTTTGATCAGCATTTGCCACTTCCAATGCATGAAGTAATAGAAATGTTTTTTTGTTTTGTTTAATATCGCCACCCACTTCCTTTCCAAATTTTTCAGGATCTCCAAATGCATCTAAATAGTCGTCTTGAATTTGAAAGGCAATGCCTAAATTTTTGCCGAATTCGTATAGATGTTGGCAATTGCCTTCCCCAGCTCCGCCTAAAATTGCGCCCATTTCGAGACTGGCGGCTAATAAAACAGAAGTTTTGAGTGTAATCATTTGAATATAGTCACTCAGAGATACGTGCTCTTGTTTTTCGAAATCCATATCAAGTTGCTGACCTTCACAAACTTCTTTAGCTGTTTTATTAAAGAGTTGAAAAATTTTAGACAAATGATTGGCTCCTACTTTATTAATGTATTCATACGCTCTTATTAACATAACATCTCCGGCTAATAAAGCTGTGCTAGGATTATATTTTACATGAACAGTAGGGATACCTCTGCGTAATGAGGCATTGTCCATAATATCATCATGCATTAAGGTAAAATTATGAAACAGTTCAATTGCAGTAGCTACCTCATAAGCTTCCGGATGGATGTTGTCGAAGAGTTCATTGCCCATGAGGCATAAAATTGGGCGAATCCGTTTACCACCAATTGACAAAAAATACGCACAAGGTTCATAGAGCGAACCAGGTGTTTCCGGAAAATGGTTTTTAGAAAATTTACTGGCAAAATCGGCCACTAATTCTTTAAATGAATGCATGTTACAAACCTACTTTAAAAATCTTCTTTTTTATGCGTAAATCCATTTATTTTTTATTCAGACTATAGAAATTCGGCTGTTACAAAATAATGCGGAGCTTCAAACTTCATTAAAAATCATCCTTAACAAATATTTTGAATTTGATAACGCACAATTGGCATGATTTTTAAGTGATATTAATTAAAAAAGCAGATGAAACATATTAAGTTGTGGGTGGTAGCAATTTTAGCCTTTATTTCAATAACTGTAAGTGCTCAATCTAATTTGAGCAGCAGTTACACGACCGCATTAGGGGTAAAATTGTATCCCGGAGCGATTTCTCTCAAACATTTTAAAGAAAAGAATAAAGCCATAGAAGGATTAGCGTATATCACTTCTGATGGATTGAGGGTAACCGGTTTATATGAGTTACATCATCCTATAGGAGATATAGAAGGATTTCAATGGTATGTTGGTGGAGGAGCGCATGTAGGCATTTGGAGTGATTCCTGGAAAAGAGATTACCCCAATAGAGCATCAGGACTGGCTATTGGTATCGACGGTATTTTGGGCGTAGATTACAAAATACAAGGGGCGCCATTGAATGTTAGTTTCGATTGGCAGCCATCATTTAATTTAATAGGGTACAATTATTTTGAGGGGGGCTGGGGAGGCTTAGCCGTTAGATATACATTTTAATGTAGCAATCATTTATCCAAACTAAATAAGCTATTCACGAAGGCCTCTTTGTTAAATACCTGGAGGTCTTCTACTTTTTCACCCACGCCAATATATTTAACCGGAATTTTAAATTGATTGGAAATAGCTAATACAACACCTCCTTTAGCGGTACCATCTAATTTAGTAATTGCTAGAGCAGAAACTTCAGTTGTAGCGGTAAATTGTTTAGCCTGTTCAACAGCATTTTGACCGGTTGAGCCGTCTAATACCAATAGTACTTCATGTGGAGCAGTTGGAATTACTTTTTGAATAACGCGTTTAATTTTATTTAATTCATCCATTAAATGCGCTTTATTATGTAATCTACCGGCAGTATCAATTATGACTATATCGGCATTTTTAGCCACTGCACTAGCCACGGTATCATAGGCCACTGCACTGGGGTCGGATCCCATAGCTTGTTTTACAATAGGTACGCCCACTCTTTCACTCCAAATAGTTAGTTGATCTACAGCTGCAGCCCTAAAAGTATCTGCTGCGCCTAAAACAACCTGATGACCGGCAGCTTTAAAACGGGAAGCTAACTTACCAATGGTAGTAGTTTTACCCACTCCATTTACCCCAACTACTAATATTACGTAAGGTTTTTTCCCTTCGGGAGGGTTAAATCCTTCAAAAGAGGAATCTGGGGCATCTACTAAAACAGCAGCAATTTCTTTTTGAAGCAATGCATTCAGCTCAGTAACATTGAGGTATTTGTTTTCTTTAGCACTTTTTTCTATTCGATTAATAATTTGCAAAGTAGTTTCAACCCCAACATCTGCTCCAATTAAAGCTTCTTCTAAATTGTCCAGAACCTCTTCATCGATGCGGGTTTTACCAGCAACTGCTTTAGTTATTTTAGACAAAAAGCTTTCCTTGGTTTTTTGCAGGCCTTGGTCTAAACTTTCTTTCTCTTTAGTGCCAAATAATTTATCAAAAAAACTCATGTTACTGCTCATTATTAATAAATAAAAAAAAGCCTCCAAAGGTTAATAAGGAAGCTTTAGCGTAATTTTTTACAATAGACTATTTTTCAGACAAGAAGTCGGTCACTTTGTCTTTGTGTACGATTGTTTCTTTGAAAGTGTAAGCACCTGTTTTAGGGCTACGCATTGCTTTAATAACTTTAGTCCAGTTCTTAGCTTCTGCTGCAGCTTTAAGGTCTTTTACTTTCGCGTTTTTAGATGCTACTTTAGCCATGATTATTTAATTTCTTTATGAACGGTTACTTTTTTCAAAATTGGGTTGAATTTTTTCAACTCGATACGCTCAGGCGTATTTTTCTTGTTTTTGGTAGTAATATAGCGACTAGTACCTGCCATTCCGCTGGTTTTGTGTTCTGTACACTCTAATATTACTTGTACCCTGTTACCTTTCTTTGCCATTTTATTAGGTAGTTTTCTTGTGTTTTAATTAGATCTTAACTCCTTCAGTTCTCAATTGTTTGATAACTGTGCTCAGACCATTTTTGTTAATTGTTCTGAGAGCATCAGTTGATACTTTCAAAGTTACCCAACGATCTTCTTCAGCAAAAAAGAAACGCTTTTTCTGTAAATTAGGTAAAAAACGACGCTTCGTTTTAATGTTTGAGTGAGAAACACTGTTACCTACGATTGGTTTTTTACCTGTTACCTGACATACTCTTGCCATGACTAAATGATTTTTTCCGATTTTTTTCGGACGGCAAAGGTAAGTAAACAGAACAAACTAACAAGGCTAAAACTGTTTTTTTTTTATTTTTTTTTCAGATTGCCCAAAATGTACTGAACTTATTGCCCTCCAACTATAGTTTAAATAACATATTAATTCAATATATTATTTACTCATCGTGCAATTTACTATTTATTTTAACCTGGCAAACTAATTTTACCCATAACTACCGCAGGAATATCGGCAGACCCACCTCCAATTGGTATATTTCCGCCTGCTACACACTCGTTAGCCAATAGCGCAAATAAAACAGCTTCCTTCGCATCTGGATGAACGTTTAATGCATCCGTAGTTAAAAACTTACAGTTTGGTAATTGAGTTTGTAACTGCTCCATTAGTAAAGGATTGTGCATGCCACCACCACTACTGTATATTACCAACTCATTTTCGTTGGTCGTAGTTTGTTTTAATGCGGCTACAATTGTGTTGGCAGTAAAGCTATTTAGTGTAGCCATCACATCATAATGACTGATATCATTCAGTTCAACTTTAGTAATGGCATTGTTCAAATAATGTAGGTTAAACAGTTCGGGGCCGGTAGTTTTAGGGAATTGTTGATTAAAAAAATCGTTTTGCATGAGCGCTGTTAATAGCAATTCGTTGCAAACTCCTTTTTTAGCAATAGCAGCATCTTTATCGTAAGGTAGATCAAAATAAAGTTGCGCATAAGCGTCCATTAACGTATTTCCAGGTCCTGTATCGGTACTAAAAACTTTTGCAACATCTAAATCTCCAGCTAGGTAAGTAAAATTGGCAATACCGCCAATATTGAGCATAATTCGTTCTTCGCCCAACTTACTAAATATCAAGTAATCTCCGTAAACAGCTAAAGGCGCACCTTCACCACCTGCGGCAATATGTTTTTGCCGGAAATCGCTAATCGTTATAATACCAGTATTGACAGCCAAATGATCTCCATCGCCAATCTGCAAAGTTGCATTGCCAAAGCCTTGTTTTTGATGAAGGATTTTAGGCGCATGGTAAATGGTTTGACCATGGCTAGCTAATAAATCTATATCCGCAGTATTTATACCCCATTCTTTAAGTGCAGCAAGTATCATTTTAGCATGTTGTTCGGCAATCCATGGATTTAAAACACATAATAGCTCGAGATCAACTGTTTTTTTAGCAAACACCGCTTTAATAAAGTCTTTAAACTGTTGATCAAAAGGGATGGTTGTAAAGTGTGGCACTTTTACTTTAGTATGGATACCATTACCTTCCATTTCGCATAAAGCAATATCTAACCCATCTAATGAAGTTCCGCTCATTAAACCAATGATGGTACGGGTTGGTTTTGCTGCAATATTTGCCAAACGGGCGATGTACTGATTCATCTAAAAAAATTAGGAGATTTGGTATAAGCTACCGCCCTTTTGAAACAGGCGATTGATGCGTTCTTCAATTATGTCGTCTTTTACTACGGGCGGAGCATGATGAGGTTTTATTCGTGCATCAATAACCAATGGCCCATTGCAACCCCAGTGCTTGTTTTCAACAAAAGCATCAATACCATACATATCATGTGAGGGGTTGCATCTGGTATACGTTACCCATAAATAGTTTTTAAGTGTATCGGCGGTAAAAATACTGTCATCACAAATCACCAAAATAACTACCTCATTTAAAGATGCAATATGGTTCAATAATTGATCATTTAAACTATTCATTTCTTCATGAGCGGCCTGATAGGTAGTAAAATTGTTAGCCGATAAACAAATCACCCCGGGCAATGCTATTTTAGGGTGAGTAAACCCTTTTAAGTTGTTCAATATGGATGGCACCTGAGCAGCTAGTTCCCGAATTTTTTCGCCATAAGCAGCCAGCAAAACTTTACTACCAGTATTTAACCCTGTACCGGAATAGTCGAGCGTATCCATAGTAGTGTGGGTATAGAAATGAATATCTCTATTTAGATGAATACGTTCTAATACGAACTGCATAAAAGCAGCAATATTGCTAGCTTTAAGCTGGTTGGTATCATCTGCAGCTATAAAAAGAAATTTTGCCAAACTTAGTTGGCCAGAACCAAGCACATGGTTGGCAATGGTTAATAATTCAGCAGGTTGTTTTGTAGGGCTATAAGGCGTATATCGTTCGCTACCAACAGCTAACAATAAAGGATGCACACCAGCAGCATCAACCGCATGTACTTCTTTTAAACCGGGCACTTCGTTTGGAATGGCAGCGCCGGTTATTTCATGAATCAATTCCCCAAAACTGGTATCTTCCTGGGGAGGGCGACCTACCACGGTAAAAGGCCAGATTGCATTTTTACGGGCGTACACTTTGTGAACCCGCATTAAAGGAAATGGGTGAGTTAAGCTGTAATACCCCAAATGATCTCCAAATGGACCTTCGGGCTTGTTTTCGCCCGGGTACACTTCACCAGTAATAACAAAATCGGCATCGGTACTTATACAAAATCCATCCTGATAAGTGTACCTGAATCTTCTGTTACCGAGCACTCCTGCAAAAGTCATTTCACTGATTCCCTCCGGTAAAGGCATAACTGCTGATAAAGTATGAGCAGGAGGCCCACCAACAAAGCAGCTTACTTTTAATGGTAGCCCTTTTTTATTCGCTTTAGTTTGATGAACCCCAATCCCCCGATGTAATTGATAATGCAAGCCAATTTCTTTATTGGTTATATAATCGTTTCCGGTTAATTGAATTCGATACATCCCCAGATTAGATTTCATAATGCCCGGCTGTTCAATATCTTCGGTATATACCTGCGGCAATGTTATAAAAGCGCCACCATCCATGGGCCAATGTTGAATAAGCGGTAGATCGGTAATATTGATCTCTTCATATAACACAGGCTTAAATAAAGGGTTGTTAAGGGGCAATGCTTTTATGGCTGCCATTGCTAAGCTGAAATTCTTAAGAGGGGATTTCAGCGCTTTAATTGGGTCGTTTTTTAGTTCAATTAACTGCTGAACTTGATGAATAGTATTTCTGAATATAAACTTACTTCTCTCTAAGGTACCGAAGATATTGGATGCGGCTCTAAAACGAGAACCTTTAACGTTTTCAAATAATAAAGCGGGTCCCTGTGCCTCATAAACTCGCAAATGAATTGCAGCCATTTCGAGGTAGGGGTCTACTTCTTCTTTGATTCGTATTAAATGCCCGTTTTTTTCTAAATCGAGCAGGCAATCTTCTAATGATTTGTATGACATAATAATTAAACAAAGCTATACTTCAAATGTTGATTTTAGAAAATGTTTATTTCATTTATTATGTATAATACTTGCTGCTTACCTTTACTACATGACAAAGCTTAGTGTGAACATTAATAAAATTGCCACCATTAGAAACAGCAGGGGTGGAAATAACCCGGATTTAGTTCAAGTTGCGTTAGATGCAGAGCGATTTGGCGCCGATGGCATCACCGTTCATCCCAGACCTGATGAGCGGCATATCCGTTACCAGGATGTTTTGGATTTAAAAGCAGTATTAACTACAGAGTTTAATATTGAAGGAAACCCCACCGAACAAAAATTTGTTGACCTGGTACTAGCGGTAAAGCCTGCTCAAGTAACATTGGTACCGGACGCGCTTGGACAAATTACCAGTAATCATGGATGGGATACCATTACCCATAAAAACTATTTGATTGATATAGTAGGCGTATTTAAAAAACAAGGAATCCGGGTATCTATTTTTGTGGATCCTATAGAAGAAATGGTAATAGGAGCAGCAGAAACCGGAACAGATAGAATTGAATTGTACACCGAACAATATGCATCTTTATTTGCTGCCAACAAAAAAGAAGCGGGCATTGCACCGTATATAATTGCTGCGAAAAAAGCAATAGAGATGGGATTGGGCATTAATGCCGGACATGATTTAGATCGATTTAACCTTCGTTATTTTACCCAAGAAATTTCATTTATAGAGGAGGTAAGTATTGGGCACGCATTGATTTGTGATGCACTTTACTTAGGACTGGAAAATACGATACAAGTATATAAAAGGCAATTGCAATAGGAAATGTTATTTTATACGTAAAATAATTATATTTTTGTCGTGTAAAATAAAAAAGGATGGACGCCAAAATAACCATGAGTTTTGATGCAAGTATTATAGAGGCTGCAAAGTTATATGCGGCAAAAAATAACATGAGTTTATCGCGTCTTACCGAATATTTGTTCAGGAATATTACACAACAAAACTATACATCCATAGAAGATTTACCTATTGCATCATGGGTAAACCAAATTGCAGAAGGGGAAGCACAATACACGGTAAAATCAAAAACGAGAAAAAAACAAAGGCAATCATTTTTTGAATCTCGAAAGAAATGAAAAAAATATTTTTAGATGGGAATGTATTGATATCGGTATTGAACAAGGAATTACCCGTTTTTAATTATTCATCAAGAGTATTGAGTTTAGCAGGAAGTAAGCAATTCAAATTATACAGTTCTCCTACATGTTTCTCCATAGCATATTATTTTGCCAGTAAAAAAAGTGGCACAGTAAAAGCCCGTGAAAAAATAGTGCTAATCGGTGAGCATATATTTACCGCAGTTAGTACAGAAACTGACGTACAAACAGTTGCAAAAAATAAAAAGATAAAAGATTTTGAAGATGGATTAGCATACATGGCGGCTATACATACAGGCTGCCATTGTATTGTAACTGAAGACACCAAAGATTATTATTTTTCTGAAATAGAAGTGTTGAATTGCGAGCATTTTTTAGAAAAATATGTATTGCCGCTAAATCAGTAACTTGCTTTAATAAATATACATCATGAACAATATAGTAGTAGGCATTATAATGGGTAGCGATAGTGATTTACCGGTAATGCAATCCGCAGCCGATTTTTTACATGCGATGGATATACCTTTTGAATTAACAGTAGTATCGGCACACAGAACACCGGAGAGGATGGTAAACTATGCAGAAAGTGCCAGAACAAGGGGTTTAAAAGTAATTATAGCCGGTGCAGGAGGGGCTGCACACCTTCCGGGCATGGTAGCTTCATTAACTACATTACCAGTAATTGGGGTGCCTATTAAATCTTCCAATTCTATTGATGGATGGGACTCTGTGTTATCTATTTTACAAATGCCAAATGGAGTTCCCGTGGCTACTGTTGCCTTGAATGCAGCAAAGAATGCGGGTATATTAGCTGCGCAAATAATTGGGGCACATGATAGCATTGTGGCCAGTAAATTATTGGACTATAAAAAAACAATGCAAGACGAGGTACTTAAAAAAGTGGATGGATTGAAAAATCAATGGGAAAATGGGTTTGACAAATGAAAATAAAAAATCAAATAGTATGAGATATAGACATAAAAAAAGGTGGAAATAAATTCCACCTTTTTTTGTGTGCCCCGGAACGGAGTATTTATATAATTGATTATCAATAAATTATATAATAATGTTAAAACAAATGATAAATCAATTTAGTTTTAATTTTTATGATTTTCAAGAAGTTTTGAAACCGATTTGAATTTGTACACACTATTTGACATACTTGTTATTAGGCGAAATAATCCTGTTGTATTCATGTTAGAAATTCATTTTTTTTTGTGTCGTAGCACTTCGCGTTCCACTTGGTCAAAGTTGGGCAGGTCTTTGTATGCCAAAGAATAATCAAAGCAATTTCTGTTCTGTTCGTTAAAATTAGACAGAAGCTCGTTGGATTGCGTTGAAATTTACTTATGCTTCATAGTAAACATGCCAGGTTAAAGCTGGCATCAATGATACGAAAGATAATTTAGACAATTGTCTTGATTTATTAAAATATTATTATTCATAGTCAAATAGTCAGGATAAGCCTGACAAATAAGATATGAAACATCATTATTTTGGGGTACATAGGTGAAATTGAAATTTTGCAAGCTTGAGTTTGTGTGTAGGCTTGTTCTGCTCTCAAAATTGAATAAAAAAATGTGCGGTGAGAAAAATAAAAAAAACAGGAAGGTCGGCAATGAGTGTCGGCTTACACTATAATAGAGAATACATTAGCTAGCCGAAGCTAGTCTTGTAGTATATTGATTAGCATAAAATAAAAACCGATAAAATTTTTAATCATACTTCACGATATAAGAATACACTCCTAGATCATTGCTTAATGATTTTTTTAGTAACAGTCTATATGATATAAACTTTCAAGAAGACTCATTGATGTTTAAAAATTTATTTTTTAAGCTAAGAGTTAAAGAATCCTTTAAGTCAATATTGGTATTTAAACGCATTCAGGATATTAGTAAGCTATCCCAAAAAGACAAAGAACTCGTATTTGAGTTCCTTAATTCCTTTATGTCCAACCGTAAAATTAAAAAAGCCCTTATCTATAATAACAAAGATCCTCACGGGACTTTGTTATAATATGTTGCTTCATTTCCGTTTTAAGAAATATAAGACTATAAAAACTACTGCTGTTAAATAAGCAGCTAATAAAAGAAGTACTAACATTAAACTTGCATGCCCAAAATTAAAATAAATTTTACTTTCTCTTAATCTTATATGAATGTAATTAATAACCTCAAAGTATAAATATATAGACAATAAATAGAGTGGGAATAGGAGATAAACTTTACTCTTTTTAAAACTAAATGACTTTCGATATAAAACTATTGAGTAACCAAGGAATATCAAATAAATTATTAGTAATGCGATAAACTCTCTCATATTTAATCCTGTTTTATTGAGTTGAATAAATTTCCAGATGGAAGCGGAGCATTACTTTTTTCAAATGATTCAAGGTACATGTTGGTTATCTTTTGCAGGTTACTGTTAGCACCAGGGTAAGTAAACTCTTTTACAACATGTTTTATTTGTTGCCATAAAGTCTCTTTACCACTCCATTTTTTGAATCCACCATGTGAAGGAGATGTAGCATCCTGTAAGACATGTAATGCAATGCCAAACTGAAAATAAGCCTCGTACTCTTTGCCTTCGCTTAATAGCTTTTGTGCGGTTTCAAATTGAGTTCGTACAAATTGATCGGCTTTTGATTTTGCTTGTTCAATCGTTTCATTTGCGTTTCTCATACCATGTCTATATGAGTATTCACCAGTTTGAAACTGATCGCCATCTGCATAAACAGTTGCATCATTTAGAGCGTTAACTCGAGTAACGTACTTTTTTATTTCATCAGGGTTATCTAGGCTTGGAACTCCATTTCTATAAACACCGTAAGCATTGGCAATTTGATGAACTGTAAAACCTGCTTTGGAAGCCCAAAAGGGTTCTTCTCCTTTTTCCTTATCATCATTTCCTTCTTTTTTATTTCCGTAAGTAGATTTAATTAGGTTAAAAGCTATAATTGCCTCTTCACCTGTAAACCTTACCCCCCCTACAACATCTTCTATAGCCATTCCATCAGGGTCTATAAATCTTATCGGGTTGTTCATTGCGTAATTATAAGGATTCCATCGGCGGCTTATATCAGCCAACGGGTCTATCATATGCCATCTACCAATCTGATTATCATACATCCTCGCCCCATAATCATACCACTCTAACCCACTACCATTACTAAACTCTTTCCCCTGTAATTCCTTACCATTATACTTAAACTTGTTTTCCAACTTCCCCGCAGCCCTAATACTCAGCCCATTCATCACCAACCCGAACGGATAATAACTCGTTGCATCTATTACCGGTGTTGGCTGTGTGGTATCATCTGTAATGGTCATTCTAACATTCCCTAAATGATCTTTCAGGTAATAATCAAACACATAGTTGTTGTTGTTAATGCGCATTCGGCCTTCTTCGTGGGGTATAAATTGTATGGTATCGTTTTCATATACTATACCACCTGCATACAAAGTGGTGGTGGTTTTAGTACCCTCCACTGTTTGCTTACGCAGTTTATTACCTGCTGCATCGTA
>JBIIAP010000222.1:0-4466 GCA_044239855.1 Sediminibacterium sp.
AGATAACCTGAAACAGGATTTAGTCCCGCTTCTCTGATCCTTCGGTTGGTCATCACCAACACCAAGTTAAAGTAATATTTCATTGAATGCTCCGTCTTTGTTTTAAATAATCGTTCCTCATTTTTTCACATTTACTGTTGAATTTAAAAAGGGTCGTTCACCTTTCATGAACAACCCCATTATCAATTATCAATTATCAATTATCAATTATCAATTGTCAATTATCCCCGCACCAAAATATCCTTGCAATACTTTGGGCAATTGTATGCCCGTTTCGGTTTGGTTGTTCTCTAACAAACATGCCACAATACGTGGCAATGCCAATGAACTTCCGTTTAATGAATGTGCTAATTGCGTTTTACCATCTGCGCCCTTAAAACGACACTTCATTCTATTGGTCTGAAAACTTTCGAAATTACTTACACTGCTCACTTCTAACCATCTTTCCTGGGCTACACTGTACACTTCAAAATCATAAGTAATGGCACTGGCAAAGCCCATATCTCCTCCACATAAACGCAATATTCTGTAGGGCAATTCTAATGATTGCAATAGCTTTTCTACGTGCGCTACCATCTCCGCTAATATTGTATAGCTCTTTTCTGGATGCACTATTTGTATGATCTCTACTTTCTCAAACTGGTGTAAGCGATTCAGCCCTCTAACATCTTTTCCATAGCTGCCCGCCTCTCTTCTAAAACAAGGAGAATAGGCAGTCATTTTCACCGGCATTTCTTCTTCCTTTAAAATGGTATCTCGGTACACATTGGTAACCGGAACTTCGGCTGTGGGTATCAAATAAAAATCGTCTTCGGTGGCATGATACATTTGCCCTTCTTTATCGGGCAATTGTCCGGTTGCATACGCACTGGCCGCATTCACCATAAATGGTGGTAAATACTCGGTATAGCCCGCTGCCGTATTAAAATCTAAAAAATATTGAATAAGAGCACGCTGTAGTTTTGCCCCCTTGCCTATATACACCGGAAAACCGCTGCCGGTTATTTTATTGCCCAACTCAAAATCTATCAGGTTGTATTTTTTGGTAAGATCCCAATGAGGTACTGCATCTGGCCCTAAAGTGGGGATGACTCCACCGGTTCTTACCGTTATATTTTCTTCGGGCGTTTTGCCTTCGGGTACTTCGGCTGCCGGTAAATTGGGCAATTGCACCAATGCATCGGCCAACTGCTTTTCTACCACTGCCATTTGCTCTTTTAACGGCTCCAATGTTTGCTTCCAGGTAGCAACATTCTGTTTAAGCACTTCTGCACCATCTTTATCGCCCTTGCCCATCAACATCCCTATTTCTTTGGATGCGGCATTCACTTTAGCCTGTGTATCATCAAACGATGCCTGTAGTTTTTTACGGTCATCATCTAACTGTACAATGGTATCTACCAATTGTAGGTCTTTAAAGTTCTTTTTGGCCAACTTTTGTTTTACCTCTTCGGGGGCAGCTCTTAAAACACTAACCTGTAACATAGTACTCGAAATTTATTGCAAATATACCTGAATGATGTTGATGATAGCATGCCAATTGACTTTACCTTTGTGCTTATGTTAATTACTGATGATTTACAGCAACGCTGGTGGGCTTTAGAAGCCAAATTAATGGAGCGTTTTGGCAAAAAACCCGATTTAGAGGGGGTGCTTTTTTTGATTGGGATGCAAGAAACCGGCTATATACAAGAGAAAATTTCTAAAGAAGAGAAACAAGACCTGATGCATGTGGCCGTTTGTACCGTTATGGCACAAAGCGGTTTCTATATAAAAGAAGGCAACGACCCCGACGGATGGCCCCATTTTAAACAAGTTAAAGAACTGCCTACCATGATTTTGCATGAGCAGGAAAACTTTATTAAAGACCATGTTTTACTCTATTTTGAGCAACAAGGCTTTTAATTTTATAGCCATGTGCACAGTTTTAATTTTATAGCTAATTTTTTTGTTCAATATTTGCATTTATTAAACGTACGATTATGAATTTTCCAGAAGAACTTCGTTACACCAAAGACCACGAGTGGATCAGCCTAAATGGCAATGTAGCTACTATTGGTATTACAGATTTTGCTCAACACGAACTGGGCGATATTGTATATATTGATATTAACACTGTTGGCAAAGCCCTTGCAAGTGAAGAAGTTTTTGGCACCGTTGAAGCCGTAAAAACAGTTAGTGATTTGTTTTTACCGGTTGATGGTACCATTACCGAAATAAATCCACTGCTAGAAAAACAACCCGAACTGGTAAACAGCGACCCTTATGGCGATGGCTGGATGATTAAAATGACCGTTACCAACCCGGCTGCTGTTGACGCATTAATGGACAAAGACGCTTACGCTTCTTTAGTAGGATAATTATTGTATTTACTGATATATCAATAGAACTGCTTAGGAAAATGAGGAAATTATTTACACTTAATCTCATGAAAAAAAATCCTACGCAGTTCTATTTTTGGTTATTTATTACTGCTTTTACAGTAAGTACAGTTCTTTTTACCCTGCCGGGTGATGAATTTCCCTCTGCCAATTGGCTGAATATACCCCACTTAGATAAGCTGGTGCACACTTGCATCTTTGTAACGCTTTGTTACACCTGCTTTTTATTCATTAAATCCTGGAAGAATCCTAAAAATATTGGCTCAATCGCTGCAATCATTGCTGCACTTTTCCTTTTATATGGTGTTGGCATAGAGTTTATTCAGGAAGCATTTGTAGTGCACCGCTCCTTTGAATTAGCTGATATTGTGGCGGACGGGTGTGGTTGTTTGGTTTTTTTAACCGGTTATCTCCTTACTGCGTACAGGAAGGTTGAGTAAAGGGTCTTAAAAAAAGTTGGCCCCCGTAGAAACAGGGGCCTCAACCAAAACTAACTGCTTATGAGAAAAATTTAACTGTAATTGCTGTACTTATTAACGCTATTTATAAAACAAAAGTTGAACTCAATTTATTGAAACACTTTTTCTATCCTCCTCTCTTTCTACCGCTCTTTTATCTATCCTTATAAAGTTCTATTAAATAGATACAATTTCAAAGTATTTGTGTAATAAGAATTTGTTAAAAGAATTGAAAACACATTTATACTAAATTTACTACAAATACTTTTAAAGAACTATTTATTTTCTACCGATTTTTGACACATTTTATACGCATCTTTCTAATCCGCTTCCTTCTACTATATAAGTCTATATATGCCAAGTTTTATCCCTTTCGGCTAAAAAAAGGTATTTAAACCTTAATTTCGCAGGTATTATGGCTTATTTCAACCTGTCTGATAGCGTTAATTTAATGTCTAAAATGACGTTCCGTCGTTTGTGGAATGCCATTAAAGTATACATAAGCTACCAAATTTCGCGGTTAACAGGCAAGCCCATTCAATGGGGCTACCCTATTTCTATTTCTTTTGAGCCAACTACTTCCTGTAATCTTCGTTGCCCCGAATGTCCTAGTGGGCTAAGAGAATTTACCCGTCCTACCGGCATGTTACAGCCCAACTTTTTTAAAGAAACCATCAACGATATTTATAAAGAGTTACTTTACCTCATTTTTTATTTTCAGGGGGAGCCTTATCTCAACCCTAATTTTTTAGAAATGGTGGAATATGCCCATCAAAAAGGTATTTACACCGCAACTTCTACTAATGCCCATTACCTGACCGATGAAAACGCTAAAAAAACGGTGGAAAGTGGTTTAGATCGTTTAATTATTTCTATTGATGGAACTTCACAAGATGTGTATGAACAATACAGAGTGGGGGGCAAATTAGACAAGGTTTTAGCAGGCGCACGCAATATTGTAAAATGGAAAAAAGAACTGAAGAGCAGTACCCCATTTGTTTTCTTTCAGTTTTTAGTAGTTAAACCCAATGAACATCAAATTGAAGCAATTAAAAAAATAGGTGCCGAAATAGGTGTTGATCAGGTGCGTTTTAAAACTGCCCAAGTGTACGATTATGAAAACGATCCTAATCAGTTAATCCCCGAGAACAATAAATACAGCCGCTACAAAAAAAATGCGGAGGGTAAAATGGTGGTGAAAAGCGGACTAAAAAATCATTGCTGGAAACTGTGGCACGCCAATGTAATTACCTGGGATGGCTTAGTAGTGCCTTGTTGCTTCGATAAAGATGCCATGCATCAATTAGGTAATTTATCTACCCAAAGTTTTAAAGAAACCTGGAACAACAGCAACTATCAACAATTTAGAAAAGAATTGATGACCAGTAGAAAAAATATTGATATATGTGCTAACTGTAGTGAAGGACTGAGTGTTTGGGAAGAATAAAAAGGGAGTAATTACATACGATTAAAGGATTATTAGCGTTTTATTGTTACTGTTTTTTAATACACATTGAGCATGAGCTTAGAAAAAGATATCCAACAAGAGGTTTTCAGAAACAATTACCAAAAGGCAACGGTAAATATTATTTACACGGCCAACTGGTTGAATGAGCACATAAAAAAC
>JBIIAP010000223.1:0-4453 GCA_044239855.1 Sediminibacterium sp.
ATTACCGGTCAGGATGGTGCTTATCTTACCGAATTGTTATTGAAAAAAGGCTATGAAGTGCATGGCATCAAAAGAAGAAGCTCCTTATTTAATACACAACGAATAGATCATTTATATGAAGATCCTCATGTACCTACTCGTCATATGACATTACATTACGGAGACTTAACCGATAGTACTAATTTAATCCGTATTATACAAGAAGTACAGCCAGACGAAATTTATAACCTTGGTGCGATGAGCCATGTACATGTGAGCTTTGAAACTCCAGAATATACTGCAAATGCCGATGGTATTGGTGCATTGCGAATATTAGAAGCCATCCGTTTATTAGGGTTGACAAAAAAGACCAAATATTATCAAGCATCTACCTCGGAATTATATGGACTTGTTCAGGAAGTTCCTCAAAAAGAAACAACCCCATTTTACCCTAGAAGTCCTTATGCAGTAGCCAAATTATATGCTTATTGGATAACCGTAAATTACCGGGAAGCCTACGGCATGTATGCTTGTAATGGCATCTTATTTAATCACGAATCTCCGTTAAGAGGCGAAACTTTTGTTACTCGCAAAATAACAAGGGCAGTAGCTAGAATTGCTTTAGGTCTTCAGGATACTTTGTATTTAGGGAATTTAAATGCCCAGCGCGATTGGGGGCATGCTAAAGACTATGTAGAAGGTATGTGGTTAATGTTACAGCAAGAACAACCGGAAGATTTTGTTTTAGCTACCGGAATAACCACCTACATCAGAGATTTTGTAATAATGGCGTTTAATGAAGTTGGCATTGAGCTTGAATTTACAGGAACGGAAGAAAATGAAGTGGGTAGGGTTAAATCTGCTTCAGGTAAATGGAATCTACCTGCCGGTAAAGAAGTTATTAAGGTTGATCCTCGTTACTACCGACCTACAGAAGTTGAATTATTAATAGGCGATCCCACAAAAGCAAAAACTAAATTAAACTGGAAACATAAATATACTTTAGCTGAAATGGTTCAGGAAATGGTTGCTGCTGATGTTGAATTGTTTAAAAAAGAACAATTATTAAGAGATAGTGGCTTTACCATTAATAATGGACATGAATAATTTACAAACTCATTTCATTAAAATATTTTAATTTCTACTGTGGAAAATCAATCCAAAATATATATCGCAGGACATAGAGGAATGGTTGGTAGTGCCTTGGTTCGTAAGCTTCAGCAAAATGGTTTCAATAATATTATCACCAGAACTTCTCAGGAACTCGACTTGCGAAATCAACAAGCTGTAGCCGATTTTTTTTCTACAGAAAAGCCCGATTATGTTATCCTGGCCGCTGCTAAAGTTGGTGGAATCGTTGCTAATAATACCTATCGGGCAGAATTCATATATGATAATCTGATGATAGAAAGCAATGTAATTCATCAGAGTTATATTAATAGTGTTAAAAAGCTCTTGTTCCTTGGCTCATCGTGCATATATCCTAAAATGGCCCCTCAACCACTCAAAGAGTCTTATTTGTTAAGCGGATATTTAGAAGAAACCAACCAACCTTATGCTATAGCTAAAATTGCCGGAATTGAATTATGTGATAGCTACAGAGCACAATATGGTTGTAATTTCATTTCTGCAATGCCTACAAATTTGTTTGGTCCCAACGATAATTATGACTTGGAAAAAAGTCATGTTTTGCCTGCTATGTTTCGCAAATTTATTATGGCTAAAAGAAACAATGACCCATCAGTTACTATTTGGGGATCGGGCACCCCTAAAAGAGAATTTTTACATGTAGATGATTTAGCCGATGCCTGCTGGTACCTTTTAGAAAATTATAATGAAAAGGGTTTAGTAAATATTGGTACTGGCTCTGATGTGACCATATTAGAATTGGCTCAGATGATTAAAGCGGTTACCCAATTTGAAGGTCAAATTGTTTTAGATACTACCAAACCTGACGGAACTCCACGAAAATTAATGGATGTAAGTAAATTAGCTGCCGCAGGGTGGAAAGCAAAAATTGGGTTGCAGGAAGGCATCAAAATGGTATATGACAACATTAAAGATGTTCAGTGGAATCAATAAATACTTATTTTCGCAGACCTGGAAAATAACACAGTAATTTAGCATATGAGCAAAAAAATTATCATTACAGGCGGTGCCGGATTTATTGGATCGCACGTTGTGCGTCTATTTGTAAATAAATATCCCGACTATACCATCATAAACGTTGATGCACTTACTTATGCTGGTAATTTAGAAAATTTAAAAGACATCGACACCCAACCTAATTATTTCTTCGAAAAAGTAAATATTTTAGATGTAAAGGCATTAGAAGACGTATTTGACAAATACGGAGTAACCGATGTAATACATCTTGCTGCAGAATCTCATGTGGATCGATCTATTGTATCCCCCTTAGATTTTGTGTACACCAACATTATAGGTACCGTTAATCTGTTAAATACCGCCAAAAATAAATGGGCAGCCGACCTAAGTAAGCATAGATTTTACCATATCTCCACCGATGAAGTGTACGGAAGTTTAGGAGAAACAGGTTTATTTACTGAAACTACTGCTTACGATCCCAATTCGCCCTATTCTGCCAGTAAAGCAAGCTCAGACCATTTTGTAAGAGCTTATCGGGAAACTTACCACATGCAAACAGTAGTGTCTAATTGTTCTAATAATTATGGCCCCTTTCATTTTCCGGAGAAATTAATTCCACTGTTTATTCACAATATTATACAAGAAAAACCATTGCCCGTTTATGGTGATGGTTTATATACGCGAGACTGGTTGTATGTAAAGGATCATGCATTAGCTATTGATTTAGTTTTTCATGATGGTAAAGATGGAGAAACCTATAACATTGGTGGATTTAACGAGTGGAAAAATATTGATTTAGTGAAGTTGCTTTGTAAGCAAATGGATGAAAAGTTAGGCCGTGAAATTGGACACAGCGAGAAGCTGATTACCTATATCAAGGACCGACCAGGTCACGACAGACGTTATGCTATTGATGCTACAAAAATCAATAAAGAATTAGGATGGAAACCATCTGTTACCTTTGAACAAGGCCTAAGTGAAACAATCGACTGGTTTTTAAGCAATCAGGAATGGCTTCAAAATGTAACCAGCGGAAACTACCAAAACTATTACCAATCAATGTACAGCAACAGATAAACCATGCGTATAGAATCGACCAAACTGGATGGCTGCTTTATTATTCACGATACTTTTTTTGGGGATAGCAGAGGCTATTTTTTTGAAAGCTTTAATAAGAAAACATTTTTCGATAAAACAGGTTTAGAAGTTGAATTTGTTCAAGATAATCAATCTCAATCGCAGTTGGGTGTATTGAGAGGTTTGCATTTTCAGCATGGTGATGCTGCTCAAGCCAAGCTGGTAAGAGTATTGAAAGGTAAAGTATTAGATATTGCAGTTGATTTAAGAGCCCATTCAGCAACTTTTGGTCAACATGTGGCTGTTGAATTATCCGAAGATAGTCGTACCCAATTTTTTGTTCCCCGTGGTTTTGCACACGGATTTGTGGTATTAAGTGAGCAAGCTACTTTCTTTTATAAGTGCGACAACTATTACAATAAATCCGCCGAAGGTGGTATCATTTATAATGATCCAGAAATTGGAATAGATTGGAAAATCGAAACAGATAATATCATCATATCTGATAAGGATTTGATTTTACCTCGATTAAGTGAGATAAAAAAAGACTTACAGTTTTAAATAGTACCATTAAATTTTTTATATGAAGGGAATAATATTAGCAGGCGGTTCAGGTACAAGATTGTATCCTATCACAAAAGGAATCAGCAAGCAACTAATGCCTGTTTATGATAAGCCGATGATATATTATCCATTATCTGTTTTAATGTTGGCAGGAATAAGAGAAGTGTTGTTTATTACAACTCCACAAGATTCAGAACAATTTCAACGATTGTTAGGAAATGGGCATGAATTGGGCTGTGAATTCTCCTATGAAGTACAACATGAGCCAAATGGCTTGGCACAAGCTTTTGTAATTGGCGAAAAATTTGTTGGTAATGATAAAGTTTGCTTAATTCTTGGAGATAATATTTTTTACGGAGCAGGCTTCAGCAAATTGGTACAATCTTTCAGCGACATTTCGGGAGCGGCTGTTTTTGCTTATGAAGTGAATGATCCGGAAAGATATGGTGTGGTTGAGTTTGATGCTAATCAAACAGCCGTTTCGATTGAAGAAAAACCATCTTCACCCAAATCTAATTTTGCAGTACCCGGATTGTATTTTTACGACAATAGCGTAATTGATATCGCTAAAAACATTCAACCTTCTCCCCGTGGTGAATACGAGATAACCGATGTAAACAGAGTATACTTAGAAAAAGGTCAGTTAAAAGTAGGTATCATGAATAGAGGTACCGCCTGGCTCGATACCGGAACCTTCGATTCTTTTGCCGATGCCTGCGAATTTGTT
>JBIIAP010000224.1:0-4448 GCA_044239855.1 Sediminibacterium sp.
TTTAAATAATTGATAATAGCAATGGTCAATCTCTCATTATCAATTCTCCATTATCAATTCTCCATTATCAATTACCCATTATCAATTATCAATTACCCATTATCAATTATCAATTATCAATTATCAATTATCAATTATCTTTAAAAGTTCTCCGGTCTCATCTGCGGAAACAACAACACATCTTGTATAGATACCTGATTCGTCATCATCATACATAAACGATCTATACCTATACCAATACCGGCTGTTGGTGGCATACCATATTCTAATGCACGTAAAAAATCGTAGTCTATAAACATCGCCTCATCATCTCCGCGCTCCATTAATTTTACCTGCTCTTCAAATCTCTCGCGCTGATCTATCGGGTCATTTAACTCTGAATACGCATTGGCCAACTCCTTGCCATTTACCATTAACTCAAATCGTTCTACCAATCCGGGTTTGCTGCGGTGCTTTTTGGTAAGTGGACTCATTTCTACCGGATAATCTATAATAAAAGTTGGTTGTACATACGTGTGTTCACTGGTGGCGCCAAAAATTTCATCTATTAATTTTCCTTTACCAATGGTTGGTGGCACCTCTATCTTTAATTCTTTACAAACTGCTCTTAAACCCGCTTCGTCCATTGCACTCACATCTATACCTGTGTTTTCTTTTATGGCATCATGTATGCTGATGCGTTTAAACGGTGCTTTAAAGCTTATTGTTTTATCGCCCAACACCACATCGGTGGTGCCGTGTAGGGTGATGGCTATTTTCTCGAACAAATTTTCTGTGATCTCCATCATCCAGATGTAATCTTTGTATGCCGTATACCATTCTAATACCGTAAACTCCGGATTATGTGTTCTGTCCATGCCCTCATTTCTAAAGTTGCGGCTGAACTCATATACCCAATCAAATCCTCCAACAATCAATCGCTTTAAATACAACTCATTGGCAATTCTTAAATAAAAAGGTACATCTAATGCATTGTGATGCGTAATAAACGGACGAGCCGCTGCTCCTCCGGGTATTGCCTGCAACACCGGCGTATCTACTTCTAACGCGCCCTGTGCATTTAAGTATTCACGTATGGTATTAATTATTTTAGTACGCTGTACAAAGGTTTCTTTTACAGCAGGATTTACAATTAAATCGGCATAACGCTGGCGATACCTGAATTCGGGATCGGTTACCGCATCAAAGGTATTACCCTCCTCATCTCTTTTTACTACCGGTAATGGTTTTAATGACTTGGTTAATAAAGTAATGGTTTTTGCATGTATAGAGGTTTCGCCTGTTTTAGTAACAAACGCATAACCGGTGCAACCAATGATGTCTCCCAAATCTAATCCGTGTTTTACCACCTCATCAAAAAACGATTTGTCTTCTCCCTCACAAATATCATCGCGCTTTACATATAATTGTATGAGTCCCTTGCTATCCTGAATTTTAATAAAGAATACTTTTCCCTTATCATTGATACTCATAATTCTTCCGGCCACACACAAATCAGCAAAATGATCTTTTGTTTCTTCTGTATACCCATTTTTTATGTCGGTTGAATAAGCATTTACCGGATACAATGGTGCCGGAAAAGCATCTACACCGGCCTCTTGCAACTTCGTAAGCTTTTCTCTTCTAATTAATTCTTGCTCTGAAAAATTTGTCTGACTCATGGTTTTCTTCTTTGAAATCTACTAAAACAAAAGTCTCGCAATAGCGAGACCTTGTATATGGATGGGTTAGTAAGTACAGGAAAACTAGTTTTCCTCCACAATATTAAAAATACTTTTAAGTAATGCAAAAAATATTTTGTACATTTTTATTCACATTTTGATTTTATATGTGGATTGTTTACTATTATGCTGCTTATTTTTCGTTGATTTTTGATTTTTATCGTAGCTGATTTACTTTTTATTGCATTTTTTTGATTCGCTGCAATATTGATGAATAAAGGCTTTCAGCTGTTTTTGTTTTTTGATTTTACCTTTTTAATTTTGAATTTTTGTTCTTTCTTTGTGTTGTATTTGATTTTATATGGAAGAGGATTAAATCTGCAATTTTTTTTAATTATTTTCATAATCAACTGCTCTTATTACCTTTATTTTATCAAAATCATACTAAATGAAGTTTCCTTCTCCCGTTTCTGTTCAATGGATTGCCAATTTAATACATGCAGAAGTTGCAGGTAATACCCATGCATCTATTTTAGGCATCAATGAAATTCATAAAGTTGAATCCGGCGATTTAGTTTTTGTAGATCATCCTAAATATTATGCTCCTTGTTTGCAAAGTGCGGCAGATTTTATTATCATCAACACCCATGAAGTTACTATTCCCGATGGCAAAACCATTTTTGTTGTTGCAGATCCTTTTGAAGCATACCTAACCATTGTAAATCACTTTAAACCTTTTGTTCCGGCTCAACATGCTATCAGCAACAACGCAACGATTGATGCCAGCACTGTTATTATGCCAAACGTTTTTATTGGCAACGATGTACGCATTGGTAAAAACTGTGTGATATATCCCAATGTTTCTATTTTAGATGGCACTATCATTGGCAACAATGTAGTTATTCAGTCGGGCAGTGTTATTGGAAGTGATGCATTTTATTACAATGCAAAAAAGAACCGTGATGTGTGGTATAAACGCATGCAAAGTTGCGGCAATGTAGTGATTGAAGACTTTGTTGAAATTGGTTGTAACTGCACCATCGACCGTGGTGTAACGGCTGAAACCAAAATTGGACAAGGTACTAAACTAGATAACCTCATTCATATTGGTCATGATGTAACCGTAGGTAAAAATTGTTTGTTTGCCTCTCAGGTGGGTATTGCAGGAGGTACTATTATTGAAGATGGCGTGATCTTATGGGGACAAGTAGGCGTTAATAAAACCATTACCATTGGGGCTAACGCAGTAGTGATGGGGCAAAGCGGTGTTACGGCCTCATTACCCGGCGGAAAAACATACATGGGCTACCCTGCAGAAGAAGCTTCCGTAATCCGCAGACAATTTGTGTGGATGAAACGCATTCCGGAACTATGGAAAAAAGTAATGGAATCTTAGCTTTCTTTATTTTTTGCATGTGCATTGTCGCAAAACGGCCCCGATTGGGTGAGTCCGCAACAGCACAACTTGTATTCTTTTTCTGTGGTGATGCTAAACTTTTGCGGTTGGTATTTAGTGCCGTGGTGTGATCCATCACAAAATGGTTGTGTTTTACTATGGCCACATTTGCAATACAAATAATCGCCTTCTTTCAACAGCATTTTAACGGGTGCTAACACGGTTGTTTTTTCAAACGTAAAATCTTTGGAGATTTCTGATCCCACTTTGTTGGATTTTATCAAGGGATAAAACGTTTGAGATGCCCATGAATCATTGGGGTCATTGGGTAGGCCATATTCCGTAGGAAATGCATGGGTAAATTTAGCGGAACCAAATAATTGATCCCATATAGAAAACATGTTGCCAAAATTACCATTAGGATGTCCTATGCCATCTACTATTGAAACGGCATGATGCCCATGATGAAATGCAGGGGTAATAAAAATTCGTTCCAACAATTTCATTACCGGCATTAGTTTGGGTCTTTTATAAAAAAACGAATCCCAGGTAACTAAACTGTGTGAACTGATTATAATTATCTGTTTAAATACCAGCCCGCTCAACACGGCCAATCCTCCTCCTAAATAAGTAAATATACCCAACCACCAAACATTCGGCATCAATACAAAAAAATACACGGCCTCTCGGTATGAAACCAATAGCCCCATTTCTTTAGCCGCATGGTGCGGCCGATGTAATTTCCATAACCACTTTACTTCATGGGATGATCGGTGATACCAATATTGTAAAAAGTCATCCACCAATAAAAACACCAAAAGCATTAACCAAATATTCCAGTTTACTACTGCGTCTTTAATGGAGGGAAACGCAAAACGCATTAATTCAAATGCAAGCAGCATTACAACCGGCTTAATTATTACAAACAATACAAAAGCATTTACGCTTTCTACCATCCAATCGTCTTTCGTTCTGTTTGAGTTAGATAAATAGCCAAATATGGCTTCTATTAATCCAAAAAACACCAATATGCCTACCACACATGGAATTGAATGGTCGGCAATAAATTGCAGTACGTTGGTCATTCGTAGGGTTATTTTTTCTGTAATATAGCAAATAAATCTTTTTCTAACGATTCAGTAGGGTTTTCAACTATTCTTCCGATTTCTTTGTGTCTTTTATAAACAATTATAGTGGGTACACTCACTATGTTTTTACCTACTTCTTCTCCCTCCGGACTTTTTTTGTGTAGCTCATCATTATGGCCAAGGGCTACCAGTGCTAATTTACTGGTATCGAAGCCGGCCGTCATTAATATTTTAATTAAGCGAGGCACATGCATTCTACTGTCATCGCACCAGGTACCCATAAACACATTAATGGTTTTTTTT
>JBIIAP010000225.1:0-4439 GCA_044239855.1 Sediminibacterium sp.
TGGAAGCAATCAATCAATTTTGTTTTAGTAAGGGTATTACATTAAAACTATTATTGAATAAAAGAAAAAGTTTAGAGACGAAATTTTTTGAATTGACCAACGACTAAAATAAAATTCATGTTATTATTACTTAAAATTGAATGGCTTAAGATAAAGCGATATAGGGCATTTTGGTGGATGTTGGCAATTATACTGCTATCATATCCGGGAATTAATACGGGCTTTTATTTTATTTATGAGAATATAACCAAGGGCAAGGATATGGCCAACCAACTGGCGAAAACATTTCTGGGCAATCCTTTTTCATTTCCAGAAACATGGCATACCACAGCGTATTTTTCTTCTCACTTTATATTCTTACCGGCTATTTTGGTGATCATGCTGGTTACCAATGAATATAGTTTTAAAACCAACCGTCAGAATATTATTGATGGCTGGAGTCGTTCTGAGTTCATCACCAGTAAACTCATAGATGTTGTTATCGTTTCATTTATTGTTACTTTAGTTGAAATTGGCGTTGCAATTGGATTTGGATTTAATACAGATGCTGAAAACTGGAACAAATGCTTTGAACAATTGTATTATATCCCCTTATTTTATTTTCAAACTTTTGCGCAGCTATCCATCGCATTTATACTGGGGTACTTTATAAAAAAAGCCTTTATGGCATTGGGTATATTCTTGTTTTATTATTTGATAGTAGAAAACATTTTAGTAGGGTATTTAACCGTAAAAAATATACCAATCGCCAGATTCCTACCATTTGAAGTATCTGATAAGATATTGGTTTCCCCTGCATTTGTGGGTAATTTTGGAGCAGATGCTAAAGCTAAGTATGAAGCTGCATTACAAATTGTGCCGGAACAGATATTATTTACACTGATCATGACCATTTGCATTTGGGGTATCTGCTATAAAGTTCATCAAAAAAGAGACATTTTATAGTTTACTTGCAGTAAGCGCTATTATTGCATTTTTGATAAAGGGGTATTCAAAATGAAACCCTTGATTGATGATTTTCTGGGCGCTTACAGTGGTACTTTTCAGTACTTCAATACTCATTTCCCCTAAAACTATTTTTAGCAAAAAAGAAGGGACATAAACCGGCAAAAACCACTTACCGCATATTTGTTTGGCCAGCGTTATAATTAATTCTTTATTACTAATTGGTGTTGGAGCAACTGCATTATACACTCCATGCATAGCGGCATTTTCAATCGCAAAAATATATTGATTGCATAAATCATCGATATGAATCCAGCTGATCATTTGTTTTCCACTGCCCAAAATTGTTGCCAGTTTAAATTTTAGCGGGATTTTAAATTCCACTAAAGCGCCGCCATCATTACTTAGCACGATACCTGTTCTTAATATGACCAGTCTTTTACCCATTGATACCACCGGTGCTATGCTGTTTTCCCAATCTTTGCAAGTTTCCCCTAAAAAGTCGGGATACGCAGGGTCTGTTTCATCAAAACCATGCTTAATTGTATCGGAAGAATCTGGCCCGTACCAGCCGATTGCTGAGGCACTAACAATTGTTTCCACGTTATTAGGTGTGTGCTGTAAGGCATCAACAATTAACTTACTGCTACTGATTCTGCTATGCTTAATTTCGTTTTTCCTTGTTGTAGACCATCTCTTATCTGCCACTCCTGCTCCTGCTAAATGAATAATAAAATTAGCAGACTGTACAGCATCTTGCTCAATGGTTTGATTATGAATATCCCATTGATAATAATGCACCATTGGGTTGGAGGATTGCTTTTTTTCACGAGAAAGGATGTTAACGGAATAGCCTTTCTGTAAGAGTAAAGCCGTTAGCCTTTTACCAATTGTACCGGTTCCTCCTGTGATTAATACTGTGGGCATATCTTTATTTTTTATAACAGTTAAATATGTAAAAAGTTTTACAAAAAAAACCTCCCGAAGGTATCGGGAGGTAACAACTGAAATCAATGATTAAACCAAATTAATATATAAGGGGTTAGTCGGGTTTTTTACCATCTAAAAAGGTATTGATACTAGAAATAGGAGACTGGCTGTTATCTTCTTTTCCCACCGTGTACATACTGTAGAAATTTTCTACCGATGACATAGTATTTCCAAATAAATCCATATTTCTTCTTACATAAGCAGGAATAGAATCAAATTCACTATTCACTTCATTGGTATTATAAGACAGGTTTCTTAGCTTTTGAATTCTTTCTGCTGTCTTTCTTTTTTTATCTTCTGTTTCATCATTATATATCGCACCTGAAAAATAGGATGCAGGATGCTGCGCAGTATCCATTTTTTCAACGATTGCAGGTTCGGCTTCTTCCTTTTCAATGATTTGCATATTGTAAAGCGGTACTTCCTGCTCTTCTTCGGCAATAAAATTAGGGATATCTTTTTGAGGCGCGTTAATTTCCTCGTCGTAAATATTTGCAGGTTTACTTAAAAATCCTTTATTTAAAACGGATGTAGAATTGTCGGTTGCAGTAAAATTTTGTGTTCGGTCTGCAGCAACATTTTTTGTATCATCTAAAAATGGATCTACGTTATTTACAGGGCCAGTTATTTCATTGCTTAATTCAAAATGTAATACCATAGATTCCGATTCGTCAGTAGTTTGCTGTGCTTCGGCATTTGTTACACTGAGTGTAGGCATCAATTCATTTGAAATAGTTGTATCACAAGATGTTGATGCTTCTACTTTAGTTGGAGCAGCTTGATGAGCGGAGAATAAATCGGGTTGTGAATTTGCAGGCTCATTACCGACTGTAAGTTTCATTACAATTTTTTCTTCTTTAATTTCAGGTTGCTTTACTTCCTCCGATTTTGTAAAGGGATCTTTGTGTTCAAATCCGGTTGCTATTAAAGTGATTCCAATTTTTTTATCGAGTGAAGCATCAATGCCTGTACCCACAATTACATCGGCGCCTTCGCCAGCTTGCATTCTGAGATAATTATTGATTGTTTCAATTTCATCCATGGTACATTCATGCTCACCCTCAGCGCTATAGATGTTAATTAGAATCCATTTAGCGCCTTTAATATCACTATCATTAAGAAGCGGTGAACTCAAAGCCTCTTCGATAGCCAGTTGTGCACGATTTTCTCCTTCTACTTCAGATTTACCTAAAATTGCAACGCCGCCGTTTTTCATTACGGTGCATACATCAGCAAAGTCTACAATAATATGTCCCCTACTGTTAATTACATCAGTGATACATTTAGCTGCGGTAGCCAATACATTATCTGCTTTAGCAAAAGCCTCTCTCATTTTCAGATTGCCATATTGCATACGAAGTTTATCGTTGCTAATAACCAGTAAAGTATCTACATAAGGCTTTAATGCTTTAATACCTTCTTCTGCTTGCTGAAGTCTGCGAGGACCTTCAAAACCAAAAGGAGTAGTAACAATACCCACTGTAAGGATACCGAGTTCTTTACAGATTTGCGCAATAATAGGTGCACCACCTGTACCTGTTCCACCTCCCATGCCAACAGTGATAAAAGCCATTTTAGTATTAACTTCTAAAATAGATTTAATTTCATCCAGAGATTCTTCCGTAGCTTTTTTGCCAACTTCAGGATTAGCACCGGCACCCAAACCTTGTGTAAGATGAGGTCCTAATTGAATTTTATTAGGAATCTTACTAAGATCAATAGCTTTTGCGTCGGTATTACAAATGATAAAATCTACACCATCGATGTTTTGATCGAACATATAGTTTACTGCATTGCTGCCTCCTCCTCCAACACCCAACACTTTAATGATGGATGATTTCTGCTTGGGATGATCGAACTGAATCATATTGAAATTTTTTGGGTTAGTAGTATTTATCAACGTAAGATTTGGTCGGCATCTTCTTTAAAAATATCAATCAAACCATTTTTAAAATTATCCCATATACCACGACGAGGTGCCTTTACCGGCACCGTTGAAGGGCCAGATACAGGTTCAGGTTGTGGTACATCTTGTGCCTTCGTTTTTTTAGTTAAATTAACGGGTACATTGATTTTTGCAAAGGTAGTATTAAACTCTTTGTGTTTGTTTTCAAAATCATTGTATCCCTTTAATATTAATCCTATACAAGTAGCATACATGGGTTTTTTCAGCTCATCTATATGATTAGCTGCGAGGTGTTCGTTAGGTAATCCTACCCGAGCATTTAAACCGGTAATATATTCTGTTAATTGAATTAAATGTTTCAATTGAGAACCCCCACCTGTTAAGATGATGCCGCCATTTAATTCATGATGATCCATTCCTACTTGCTTTAATTGGTAGGAAACAAAATCCAGTATTTCACTCATCCGTGCATTAATAATTGCCGCCAAGTTTTTCACACTGATTTCTCTGGTAGGCATTCCTCTTAAACCCGGAATCGTAATAAATGCGTTAGCTTTTGCTTGATCCGGCAAAGCACTACCAAACTGAATTTTCATTG
>JBIIAP010000226.1:0-4391 GCA_044239855.1 Sediminibacterium sp.
TCGAGATCTTCGGGCGATAAACTTCCGAAACCTTCGTCTATAAACAGACTGTCTATTTTTACATTATTGGATGCCAAATCACTCAATGCCAGCGCCATTGCCAATGAAATCACAAATCGCTCTCCACCGGAAACACTGTTTATGGTTCGTTTTTCATCTCCCATATACATATCAATTACCCAGATTTCATCTTCCTGTCCATCGCCTCCTAAGTCTACCTGGTAACGATCCATTAACGTTAACAGTCGTTGGTTGGTCATATTAAATAAATGGCGCAGGGTAATTCTTTGAATGATGTTGTTGAATTTGTTGCCGGTTGAATCGCCAATCATATTGTTTAGTGTTGCATAATGTTTTTGCAGTTGTTGCATTTGGCTCATTTGAGCAATTATGCCGGCAATGCGTTCTTTGTTTTGTTGGTGTTGTAGCAATTGCTGCTGCAACTGCCCCAGTGTAGATAAATGGTTGTCTCTTTCATTGGTAAGCGAACTAATGAATGCATTCACCTCTTCGAGGGTTATTGGTAGATCATCTTGCAGCTTTGCTGCTGCTAATGTTTCTTCATTGATTTTTTTATTGCTACTCAACTCTATTTCATTGGTCTGTATTTGTTGCTGTTTGCGTTTAATAGTTTCAACCTGATTATTGGGTAATATTGCTGCACTTAATTCCTCGATAGAATTAAATCCAGCTTCGGTTACTTTTACAACTAACTCCGACTGCAATGTATTGAACTGCTGTGTGGTCGATTCAAGTAATTCGTTGTTGTCTTTTATGGATTTTTGATTCGTTGCTAAATGGGTATGCGTAGCTGTCCATTTTGTTTTTAAATCATCTCTATATTTTAATATAGATCCACCTTTAAAGAGCTGGTCTTTTTGTTGTTGACTATTTGCTAATTCAGCTTTTAATTGAACGTTTTGTTCTAATAATGCCACATAAGCTAGTAGTGGGTTTTTTGCATCTTGCCATGTTTTATAAGTATTCAGGCTTTTACTTTGTGCCTCTTTTTGATCCATTGCTTGCTTAAATTCTTCAACAGATAGTTCGGTACTGCATTGTAGTTCGTTACAAATTTGTTTTAACTGTTCATGATTCGTTTCAATATTTTGGGTGCTTTGTGCTATTTCTTTTGAAAGATTGGCAAGGAGATTATTGGTGGTTAACTGTTGATTTTCTTGATTTCTTATTTCGGCTGTTAGCTGTTTTTGTTGTTGTTGCATGTCTGCCAAACGACTATCTAATTCATTATTCACTTGAGGTAAACCGGTTGCATACGGGTGTATTTCGGATCCACAACATGGGCATGGCTTTCCTGGTTGTAATTGATTTCTATGCGCTTCCAGCGACATCACTTCTTTATTGGCTATTACTGCCGCCTGAATCGTTTGGATGGCCGATTCCTGATGATGAAATTGTTCATTTAACCGATCTATTTGTTGCTTCAGTTCGCTGGTTTCTTTTTGTGCATTTACCTGCGCATACTGTGCCTGCTTTTTCTTTTCCTCCTCTTGAATAATTTGCTGCTTTAACGGAATGGCTTTACCAAATGCAATGATTTTTTTAGTTTGTTGCTGAATATAGTCGTTGAAGTGTTGTATAGAAAAATTGGAGGGGATATCTATTTTATTGATCCGTTCATCCGCTAACTGTATAAATTTATTTAACTCGGCTATGTTGTCTTTAAATAGGGTGATTTTTTCTGTTATCTTTTCCGGTATTTGCTTATACAAACTTGTATAATTGGTAATATTTGCCTGAAGGTTCAATTGGTGTTCGGCAATAACTGTTTCTAGTTTAGTTACTTTTATAAAATAGTCTTCTATAGCAGTTTCAAAATTGTCAATGGTTATATTCGTTTGTAAATCGCCGGAAACGGTATGTATTAACTGATTGATGTCTTGTTGAAGCTTTTTACCCTCTTCCATTAAATGGCTAATTTGCCTATTTAGCTCACTTATTTTAGTTGCGGTGTTTTTCCAATCGTTGTATGCTACCTGATGTGGTAACGCTTTTTCGTGGTGGTTTAATTGATCAATTTCATTTTTTAGTGCCGCTTTGTTTTGATGGAGTGTTGCTGTTTTTAGGGCGATTTGTTCCGCTTCCTTTTCTAGTTTTAGAATGTTTTCTTTGTTCTGTTTAATTTGTTCGTTTTTGTTAACCGCTGCTTTAAGCGTTGTAACTTGTTGGGTGAGCGTATGTTGCTGTTCATTGATCTGTTCAATTTCTTCCTCACTTAAAACAGCTATGCCATCCATTTGAAGTTTAAACTCCTCAATGGTTGTATCTATTTCATTGGATTTTTTATAAACCGCTTTTCCTATCTCCCTATATATTTGTGTGCCGGTAATGATTTCTAATAGTTCATACCGATCATTCTTACCCGAACGTAAAAACTCATCAAACTTACCCTGACTCAATACAATTGCTTTGGTAAATTGATCCTCATCTAAGCCAACAATTTCTTTGATAAGATTTTTAGTGTCCGATTTTTTTTCGGTTAATGGTGTGATTGTACCGTTTTCTAACACACTTAGTTTATGGGTAACATCACTCCAGTTTCCGTTTCTATTTAAGTAGATGGCCCATTCTGCTTTGTATAGTTTTTCATTAGCTTCAAAAATTATATGTGCAAATGCATCTTTAGTGCCTTTTGTAACAATTACACCTTTGTCGCCAATAGTGTTTTTATTAATCTCTCCAATTCGGGGTGTATTAGAATACAAGGCCAACGATATGGCATCTAAAATAGTTGATTTGCCAGCACCAGTAGGTCCGGTAATAGCAAACAATCCTGCATTAGCTAATTGAGGATGACTGAAATCTATTTTAAACTCTCCTTTTAATGAGTTCAAATTTTTAAACTGTAAGGAAATGATTTTCATGTGTGTTTATCTATTGCTTTTATTTGCCACATGTAATACGCCTGATAAACCTTTCGGCTGTTAAGCATATTTTGTATACGGCTATTTCATTTATGTTCGAATTGTTTTTTTGACTTTTGAATTTTTCCTTTTTAATTTTACTAGGCTTGATTTACATCAGCATAGATTTGGCTAAATAATTCAATCAGTTGTTGCTTTTCTTTTTCTGCTGTTGATTCCGGAATTAACTCACCTACTACTTTAATGGGATTAAGTTCATTCAATTCATGTGCATTAAATGTAGTTGAAAATCTTTGTGCTGCTTTATCTTCAAATACAATTCTGGTATTCACAATTTTCATGTTACGCGTGTTGGCTAGTTCGGTTTTTATTGCGGCTAGTTTATCTTGTATGGTTGAATCAAAGGTTTTTTCTTGAATTTTTATATCGAGTAAAGCTTGCAGAGTATATTTGTTTTGGAGTGATTTGATTTGCGTTTCTATTTCATCCATGGTACCGGCCAACTGATATAAGGATCGGTTTTTGGGTACGGTTATAAATGTTTCGCGAATAGTATTTTGTAAGACTTCTAATTGAATCACTTTATGGTGATACTTGTTTTCTGAAAATCCCAGCGAGATGGGACTGCTGGCGTATTGTATTTTACCTTTAATAACAGATTGACCGGTATGTATATGTCCCAATGCCAAGTAATCAAAATGTTCCAAATCACCGGCAGGCACCCCTTCCTGATTGCCTATTTGTATTTCTCTTTCTGCTTCACTTACCTCAGTGCCCTGTGCATGCAAGTGCGCCATTCCAATTGAGGGAATCTGTGGGTAATGCTTTTTAACTGCTTCGCCAATTTGTGACATTACCAACTTCATGCCTTGCTTTATTTTTTCGGCAATTTCTTTAGCGCCTTCGCCTTCTCCCACCTGGCGAATAAATCTATCTTGTAAAAAGGGGATAGCAGCTACAACCGCAACTGTATTACCTTGTTCATCTTGAAGTGGTACAAATGTTTTAGCAACATTGTCCATCCCCGGAAATAAACCAAACACCTGAATATCAAATGCAGTAAGTAACTCACTGGGCACATCTATAAAAGAAGGTGAATCATGATTACCGGCAATAATAATGGCTTTACAGTTTAAGCGATTTAATTTTTGTAAAAATTGGTAATAAATCCTTGTAGATTCATTGGAGGGATGGTTGTGATCAAATACATCTCCTGCCACTAATAAATACTGAATGGATTCTTGCTCGATGGTGGTTAATAACCAATCAAAGAACAATTGAATGTCTTCACTTAAATCTTCATTATGTAGTTTTTTGCCAATATGCCAATCAGCGGTAATTAATATTTTCATGTGGTTTAAATATATAATTATATTATGCCTATAATAATGTCATCCCTATAATAATTTCATCCCTTCGGGATTTATTTGATGTACCCATTTTGTTTTCCCTATAATAATGACATCCCTTCGGGATTTATTTGATGCTCCTATTTTGTTTTCCCTA
>JBIIAP010000227.1:0-4300 GCA_044239855.1 Sediminibacterium sp.
TGCATAGTTTATTACCTATAAAGCACAAAGGAAGCAGCGATTGGAAATATGCATGGATACCAATTATTGCGCCGGTTGCCGGAGCCATTGCCGCCGCAATTTTTTACCAACTTTTAACCGCAACTAGTTAATAAAGGGAAGTTTTAATCCCGTTGAAGTAGTTCGTTTTTTTCTATGATTAATTGGGTCATTGCTGTATTCGGTGTAATATATTTTAATTAGAATGATAAAATAGGATATAATTAGTGGGCCGAAAATAAGTCCGGTAATACCAAAATATTCTAACCCAATAATAACACCTAATACAGTTACCAGTGGATGTACATCAGCCATTTTTTTAGCAAGCAAAAATCGGATTACATTATCGGTAATTCCTAATACAAGAAATCCCCAGGCTAAAGTAAAAACACCTTGCCAGGTGGCTCCAATTGCTAATTGATATATAGCTACCGGTAACCAAACCATTCCGGTTCCAACCACTGGTATAACAGAAGCAAATCCGGTTAATACTGCCCAAAATCCAGCTTCCGGTAATCCTGTAATCAAGAAAGATATATAGGCACAAAGTCCCTGTGCTACTGCAATCAAAGGAATACCCACCGCATTGCTGAATGTTTGGGCTTTTAATTCATGACCAAATAGTTCAATTCTTTTTCTCTTAAATGGAAGATATAATATTGTTGCGGCCTCCATTCTATTGATGTTAATAATCATGAAGTACAGAAAAAAGTACATCATTACGATTGAACTCAATAAGTTAACCCCTTCATTTAAAAGTGATGATAACATACTGGTTAGGAAGGAATTAACTTGACCTATATTTTTTTCAGTTAAAAGGTTAAAATGAAACTCATTTTGAATGCGGACCTCCAACTGCTTTAGCGGCTCAATGATTGATCCGGTGTTTTGGGAAAACATGACCGCTTTGTTATACAACATCCCTGCCATTAATGAAATGGGTAAGAGTATAATAAAAAACGAAATAATAATAACTAAAATTGCTGCCGCACTTTTACTCCATCGCTTCTTACTTACCAACCATTCTACCGGTTGCTTACTTAGCACATAAAACATAATTGCAGCTAAGAAGGCTGTTAAAAATGCCGATAAACTATAAATAAGAAATATGCCAATTAAAAGGATAATTGACAGAAAAAAATACCTTTTTAATTTTAAGTCCTGTTCCATTTGAATTAACTTGTAACAAATGTATCATTTTCACTTTTAAAAAGGCACCTATGAAGGAAAATCATCAATTTTTAACAGGGTTAATTTTGGGAGCGCTTGCAGGTTCGGCTTTGGTTGTTTATTTCAATTCCGATAAAGGCAAGCAACTTTTGGAGGATCTTACCGGAAAGGCAGCATCATTTACAGAAGCATTTAAAGAAGATATTACGAATGCAGATGAATCTCTTCAGCAAATGCTGACCAAAGCCAAACAAGTAGTTACTGATATAGAACAGCGATTAAACCAAGTTTAAATAATTGACGTATGTCGGATGAGCAAGGCTTTTTTAGTGATACCAAAAAAGAGTTAGAAAGCTACCTTTCTAACAGGCTTTTATTGTTTAAAATGCAGGCAGCAAATAAGTTTGCTCGTACAACCGCAAAAATGATGCTTGTCATGCTGCTTATTTTATGCTTCTTTGCATGCTTATTGTTTTTAAGCATTACGGCAGGGTATTGCTTCAGTTCACTTACAGGTAGTTTTACTTACGGATTCGGTATAGTAACCGGAATTTATTTAATATTTTTTTTATTTATGCTGATTTACAGAAAAAAAGTGGATAAATCCATTGCTAACCTGATTATCAAGACATTATTGAAAAAAGATGAATAGTCCCCAACTACATAATATTGAGTCGCTAGACGCGCTGGAATTAGAAATGAAATTGCTACAACAGCGAATTGAGCTACAAGAGAAAGATTTGGCAAAAAAGGCCCGAAACATACCGGGAGAACTGCTAAAATCAGCCTCTGTAGCCATTCTTCCGGCTATCATTAATAAGGCAACCCTAAGCGGGGCTTGGAAAATATTTAAGCTGGTTCCACTTTCAAAGACCTTGTTTTCCTTTTTTAGAAAAAAAACAAGCCAATAGACGCCTATTTTTAGTGCCTTACCCTTACCTTTGCCGCCAAAAGAACAACCCTTTTGGGGTAGTTCCATTTTAAACCTTAATTTATACCTCTAGATATGGCTACAAAAGGGAAGATTAAACAGATTATTGGCGCGGTAGTAGACGTTCACTTTCCGGACGGAAATGCACTGCCTGAAATTTACAACGCCTTAGAAATTACCAAAGAAAATGGTGAGAAGTTAGTGCTTGAAGTGCAACAGCATTTAGGTGAAGACAGTGTTCGTACCATTGCGATGGACGGAACAGAAGGTTTAGTGAGAGGTATGGCTGTAGTAGATACAGGTAAGGCAATTGCTATGCCTATCGGAGAAGGTATTAACGGTCGTTTGTTTAATGTAACAGGGGATGCTATTGATGGTTTACCTCAGGTAAGTAAAGAAAATGGCCGACCAATTCACAATAAACCACCATTATTTGAAAACTTAAGTACCGCTAGCGAAATATTGTTTACCGGTATCAAAGTAATCGATTTGATTGAACCATACGCTAAAGGAGGTAAAATCGGATTGTTTGGTGGTGCGGGAGTAGGTAAAACCGTATTGATTCAGGAATTAATTAACAATATTGCTAAAGGACACGGTGGATTATCTGTATTTGCCGGTGTAGGTGAGCGTACCCGTGAAGGAAATGACTTGTTGCGTGAAATGATTGAAGCTGGTATTATGAAGTACGGCGACAACTTTAAACACAGCATGGAAGAAGGTGGCTGGGATTTAAGTAAAGTAGATATGGAAGGATTGAAAGATTCTAAAGCTACTTTCGTTTTCGGTCAGATGAATGAACCACCGGGAGCTCGTGCGCGTGTTGCGTTAAGTGGATTAACCATTGCAGAATATTTCCGTGATGGAGATGGTACAGGTAAAGGAAAGGATATCCTTTTCTTCGTTGATAATATCTTCCGATTTACTCAGGCTGGTTCTGAAGTATCGGCTCTATTAGGGCGTATGCCTTCTGCGGTGGGTTATCAGCCAACCTTAGCTACGGAGATGGGATTAATGCAGGAAAGAATTACCTCCACCAAAAATGGTTCAATTACCTCTGTTCAGGCGGTTTATGTACCTGCGGATGACTTAACCGATCCGGCTCCTGCAACAACATTTGCCCACTTGGATGCAACTACCGTATTAAGTAGAAAAATTGCCGATTTAGGTATTTATCCTGCGGTAGATCCATTAGACTCTACTTCAAGAATCTTAACTCCTGCTATTGTGGGTGATGCACACTATGATTGTGCTAACAGAGTAAAATTAATTTTACAACGATACAAAGAACTACAGGATATCATTGCAATTCTTGGTATGGATGAATTGAGCGAAGAAGATAAAATGACTGTACAACGTGCGCGTAAAGTACAACGTTTCTTATCTCAACCATTCCATGTTGCAGAACAGTTTACCGGATTAAAAGGTGTATTTGTAAGCATTGAAGATACCATTAGAGCATTTAATGCCATTATGGACGGTGAGGTAGACGAATACCCTGAAGCTGCATTCAACCTGGTTGGAACATTAGAAGATGCTGTTGAAAAAGGCAAAAAATTAATGGAAGCTGCAAAAGGATAATATTATAATATGATTCTAGAAATATTAACACCCGAAAAAAAAATATTCAGCGGAGAAGTCTATGGTGTTCAACTACCAGGAATGAATGGCTTGTTCGAAATACTGGATAAACATGCTCCAATGGTAAGTGCATTAGGAAAGGGTAATCTAAAAATTTTGGTAGATAAAAAGGATGCTGAAAATTTTACCATTCAAAGTGGCTTCGTAGAAGTGCTGAATAATAAAACAACTGTTTTAGTTGAAGGTGCTGCAGCTTTGTAATACTCAGATGCTTAAATACTTATAAAAGAAAAAGCCACGAATTAATTCGTGGCTTCTTCTTTTATAAGTAGTACTATTTTTAAATTGTAATATTGGAATGAATAAGCAATTCTTCTGCTTAATGCAATTTTACCAAAACGCGCTCTTTACTTTTTAATTTAACTGCGGGTGGCTTGGGTAATTACCCATATAGGCATATTCGCCCCCCAATTTTTTTAAACTCTCTTTCCAAATTAAGTCTACCTCCGTTGAAAAAACCAAATCTGCATCTGTGTCAGAAACAATCCAACTTTTTTCTTTTAACTCATCATCTAATTGGCCTTCAGACCAACCACTGTA
>JBIIAP010000228.1:0-4288 GCA_044239855.1 Sediminibacterium sp.
TTTGTGCGCCGTTTTCTACTTGCTGACGGGCAACCGATAAAGCTTCTTCGTATTTATTTTCTTTGATTAAACGTGCAAACTTTTTAGAGCCTGTTACGTTGGTTCTTTCACCTACGTTTACAAAATTGGTTTCTGGTCGTACCACTAATGGTTCCAAACCTGATAAACGTAAATAAGGTTTAATAGTTGCCATGTTTACAGAGTTGATTCTACTACCGGTAAAGGTCGTGGTTGAATATTTTTTACATTAGCTGCAATGTGTTGAATATGGTCGGGGGTGGTGCCGCAGCATCCTCCTACAATATTTACAAAGCCTTCTTTAGCCCAATCTTCAATAAAATGAGCCGTTTCATGCGGTGCTTCATCATATTCACCCATTGCATTAGGTAAACCGGCGTTGGGATATGCCGATGTATAGCAGGAAGCAATTTGAGAGAGTTCTTCAATATGACTTCTCATTTCAGCTGCACCTAAAGCGCAATTTAAACCTACGCTTAGAGGTTTAACGTGCATAACTGAAGTATAAAAAGCTTCTAGCGTTTGTCCGCTAAGCGTTCTGCCAGATGCATCGGTAATGGTACCGCTGATCATTACGGGCAATTCTTCTTTGCCTGTTTCTCTGAAATATTTCTTTACAGCAAAAATGGCTCCTTTCGCATTAAGGGTATCGAAAATGGTTTCGATAAGAATTACATCTACACCACCATCTATTAAACCTTTAATTTGTTCGTAATACGCTTCCACTACTTCATCAAAAGTAATGGCTCTGTAACCCGGATTATTTACGTCAGGGGAGAGGCTTAGTGTTTTATTTAATGGTCCGATGGAACCCGCAACAAATTTAGGCGGGGCAGAGGGGTTTTCTGCTTTAAATTGACGAATCGCTTCATTTGCACAATAAGCAGCAGCTACATTTAATTCGTATGCCAGCGACTGCATATCGTAATCGGCCATGGCAATAGAAGTACTGCTGAATGTATTGGTTTCAATAATATCTGCACCGGCAACAAGGTATTGTTTATGAATGCCGATGATGATATCGGGCTGTGTAATGCAAAGTAAATCGTTGTTACCTTTTACATCAGCATGCCAATCTTTGAAACGTTCTCCACGATAATCTTCTTCGGTTAATTTGTGGCGTTGAATCATGGTGCCCATTGCACCATCAATTACTAAAATCCTTTTTGCCAGTTCTTCTTTTATTTGCATAAGTATTAGTTCATTCACCAATTACAATGGTGGTATTTGATTGAACCAATAACGCTTCAAAATGTAGTAAAATTGCACCCTGAGACGTTTATTAGTTCTGTAAAACCTCTTAGATTAAGAGGAATATTCAGACTGAACAATAAACAAATCCGTCTAAATATGGTGCAAAGATACAAGGAGAATGGCTACTTAGGTTAATTTACCTGAAATTATTGATAAACAGCACTGATTTCAGCATTTACTTTATCTGTAACGGCCGATGCTTCAATTTTAAAATCTTTCATAATAATCGGGAACTTAGCTAAAGCGCTGATTTTACCATTATTCACCGTGATGGTTCCGTTGGCAACAATATTTTTAGCAACACCGTGTAGGGTTAAGCTGCCATTAACAGTTACTTTATAGGTGCCGTTTTTAGCAAAATTCACTTCTTTGATATTGGTGATGGTACCTTTGAAATCAGCTCTTGGATACTTACTACTTTCGAGGTATTCATTATTAAAATGGTCTTGCATTTCGGCGTAGCCAAATTTAAAACCTTTGATGAGCAGGCTGAAACTAATGGCGCCATTATCGGCTAATCTACTGGTAGCTTCATTGTTCACTGCTTTAACATCATCATCTGAAGGAGCAACAAAAGATATTTTGGCATTGCGGGTGCCGTAAATTTTTTGGGCGTTGAGTTGCACATTTGCTGAAAAGAAGCAGATAAAAGAAAGGATAGATAACAATTTCATGGGTATGTATTTGGCGTGAAATAGTGAAATTTTGGTAAAGTGGTCGGGCGGGGTAAGTTGATTATTTAACCAACACCCCTTCATTAATTACCACATTGGCATCGGGAATATATCCGGTACAAATCCCTTTGAAAGTGATGGTGGTGCCTGGTTTTAATTCAACCGGATTGGTTTTAAACGTGCAATTAATTACAAATAACGGATCATTGGTTTTAAAATTCACCACTGTTTTTCCATCCTGGTTGGTGCTCACTTCCAGCACTTCACCACTCAATTCAATGGCTTTGTCGAGGTACAACTGATTTGCATTCGCTTCATTGGTTCTAAATGCATCATATAAACCTTGCGCAGTAAGCGTTACCGCTTTTTCTGCAGAAACATCACGATGTGGTTTGGTGAAAATTTTGTAGGCAACGATACCGCCACTGATTATCCCAATACCTATTACGATCAACACAATTTTTAACCAAGTTTTCATATAAAAAATATTTTAAAAGTCAATTAATACAATAATCAATGTTTAAACAATAAAATTAAACGATTTTCATCATTTCAACCTATAAAAGAAAAAAAAGTTCAATTATTTAACATATTGTTGAACGGGTAAACGGTTTACAATACTCCTGGCAAGGGTCATTTCATCGGCATATTCTAACTCGCCCCCAAAAGCAATGCCTCTTGCAATGGTGGTGATTCGGCAATTGAGGTGAGTAATTTTCTTTTGGATATAGTAGATGGTGGTATCTCCCTGTATATTGGGACTTAAAGCAAAAACCAGTTCCTCTACTTGCTCAAGGTTAATGCGATTAACCAGCGATTCTATAGTCAATTGATCGGGTCCTACTCCATCTAAAGGGGAAATAATACCCCCCAAAACATGGTAAGTGCCGTTAAATTGTTGGGTGCTTTCTATAGCTATAACATCCCTAATATTTTCTACCACGCAAATAACCTGCTGATTTCGCATAGCATTTGCACAAATGGTGCAAACCTTACTGTCGCTGATATTGTGACAACGTTGGCAAAATTGAATATCTCTGCGCATTTTAGCAATGGTTTCGCCAAAAAGCTGCACTTCATTTACCTCCTGTTTTAGTAAATGTAAAACCAATCGCAGTGCCGTTTTTTTACCAATTCCGGGGAGTTTGGCAAACTGTGCTACCGCATTTTCAAGAAGTGAGGATGGGAGTTGCATAATGTAAAGATAATCAGTTTACTTTGTGCTTCAAGCTTTGAACATATGTTACATAATTTTAATTCAGGCCCCTCTATTTTACCTCAGGTAGTTTTGCAACAAGCTGCCGAAGCTGTAATAAACTATAATAATTCAGGATTATCGTTGCTTGAGTTAGGTCATCGTACCAATGCGTTTCAGGAAATTTTAAATGAGGCGAAAGATGCTGTTAAAAAACTCATGGAAATTAATGATGAATATGAAGTGCTTTTTTTACATGGTGGAGCAACTACACAGTTCATGCAAGTACCCATGAATTTACTAGACACCCATGCTACTGCTGCATATTGCGATAATGGTATTTGGGGAAATAAAGCATACAAAGAAGCTAAACATTTTGGACAGGTTGCTGTGGTGAGTGATGGAAGTGCAGACAAATACCACTCCATCAATAAAAATTTTACCGTTCCATCAGATGCAGCTTATTTACATATCACTTCTAACAATACAGTAGAAGGAACACAGTGGCATCAATATCCTACTACCCATGTTCCGTTGATTGCAGATATGAGTAGTGATATATTTAGTCGCCCAACAGCATTTAATAAATGTGCGCTTATTTATGCCGGTGCCCAAAAAAATATGGGTGCTGCAGGCGTAAATTTAGTGGTAGTGAAAAAGGATTTACTGGGTAAAATCAGCAGACCAATACCCACTATCATGAATTATCAAAAGCATATAGAAGCGGGGTCGTTAATGAATACTCCGCCTGTTTTTGCAGTATATGTTAGTATGCTTACGCTTCGCTGGATTTTGCAGGAAGGCGGGTTGGAAGAAATGGGTAGTAGAAATGCAGCAAAAAGTAATCTGCTGTATAGTACCATTGAATCGTTGCCAATTTATACTGCTCCGGTTGCAAAAGAAGACAGAAGCCAAATGAATGCCGTTTTCTTTTTAAAGGATGCAGCGTTAGAAGAACCATTTTTAGCCTTATGTAAACAGGAAGGAATGGTTGGCGTAAAGGGCTACAGAACTGTTGGCGGAGTAAGGGTAAGCATGTACAATGCAATGCCTTTAGAAAGTGTGAAAGTGTTTTGCGAACTGATGCAATTTTTTGCTCAGCAGAAAGGATAAACTCCAGCCAATCATAACATTTATTTAATAATTA
>JBIIAP010000230.1:0-4281 GCA_044239855.1 Sediminibacterium sp.
AATAACATGGAGGTTTTACGGGCTTTAAAATTTGCCCAATTGTGCTTAATCAATTGTAATGGCAACCAGCCTCCTCCAACACTACCAAATGTAGATATCGTATATACTACAGCAACAGGAATGGCCATAGCAGCACCTTTTACATGATATTGACTTTCTAAAAAATCGGGTAACCAAAATAAGTAAAACCACCAAATAGGATCTGTCAATAATTTTCCGATAGCAAATGCCCAGGTTTGCTTAAAACCCAACAACTGCATCCAACTATATTTTTTTACGCTAACGTCATTATTTAATTCATTTACTGATTCTATATCGCTATTAATATAATCGTATTCTTCTTTAGATAGTTTTGGATGATTGCCGGGCGACTTATACATGGTTATCCAAAAAAACAACCAAACAAAACCCAACATACCTGTAACAATAAATGCCCATTGCCAGCCAAAATGAAGTGCAATGAATGGTACAGTTAATGGCGCAATAATTGCACCAATATTGGCTCCCGAATTAAAAATGCCGGTTGCCAATGCCCGCTCTTTTTTAGGGAACCATTCTGCAACTGTTTTAATGGCTGCAGGAAAATTACCTGCTTCGGTTAATCCCAATGCAGCTCTTGCTACACCAAAACCAAATACCGACTTTGCAAATGCATGTGCCACCGCAGCTATACTCCACAATCCTGTTGCCCATGCATATCCTTTTCGCGTACCCATTTTATCAATTATTCTACCTGCTAAAATCAACCCTATTGCGTAAGAAATTTTAAAAGCAATTTCCACATTTGCATAGTCACCATCATTCCAATGCATTTCGGTAGTGAGTGTGCTTTTCAATAAGCTTATCACCGCCCTATCGAGATAATTAATGGTGGTAGCAAAAAACACCAATGCGCATATTGACCATCTATAATTTCCAACTACTTTTCTCATGTGTATGTTTTTAGTGATTTTAGTCAGGTTGAATACGCTATTAAATATTTTGGTTGATGTTCAATGGTTAGTTGGATGCTACACTTAGCCGTTATTTCTCCGGATGAATCGCCAATAACTGCTGCGTAGTTTTGGTTAATTGAAGATAATTTTTTTCTGCTAAAACTTGTTTAGTAATTAATTTACTGCCCAAACCAACACCGGCTGCGCCGGCTTTTAGCCACATGGCAATATTGTCTGATGTGGCTTCAACTCCCCCGGTAACTAAAAAATGAATCCCACTAAATAATGGTTGAATCGCTTCAATAAATCCTGCACCCAATACATTTCCAGGAAACAATTTTATAATATTACAACCTGCGGATTGCGCTACATGTATTTCCGTTGGTGTCATACAACCGGGAATCCACAATATTTTATTTAAATAAGCGATATCAGCAACCGATGCATCAAATACCGGACTGATTAAAAAATCTGCGCCGGCATCTATATAATTTTTGGCATCCTCCGCAGTCTTAATGGTTCCTATTCCCAATAATAAACCGGGTAATGTACTTTTCAGTGTTTGCAGTTTCTTAAACACCGGCAAAGCGTTTACCCCTCTGTTGGTAAATTCTATCGTTCTAACTCCGCCATTGTACAAGGCTTTTACCACTTCTTCTGCCACCTGCTCCTGCGCTTCATAAAATAATGGAATAATGGTTGCCGATAAAATATGTGCTGAAACGGTGTTAATACTTTGCATAATATATGTACTTAAAATCTGTTGTTGATTTGTGCTACCGACTGTTGCGTGCTGTCGCCTTTTTCCTGTAATTTACCAAAAGCTGCGCTTGATGCAAAATTTACAACAGTCTGTAAATCCCACTGCTGTAATGAACCATAAATTAACCCGGCCATAAAGCAATCACCACTTCCAACCTTATCTACAACCGATGTTACAAACTGCTCAAATGCTACAACATGACTATCCCCGGTAGTTACTGTTGCGTAATAACGAACCGCATCTGCTTCAGAAAATCTAAACGTATTGGCAACCACATTACAGGTTGGGAAATGCTTCATTATTTCCTTTGATGTTTTAGCAGCATGCTCGGTATAAAAATTTTTATCGCTGTTATTGTCCAATAAAGGGTCTAAACCGGTTCCCAATAGTTGATGTGCACTCCAAATATTTCCCATAATTATATGGCAGTATTGGGCTAGTGCCGGCATAACTTCTACCGGCTTTTTACCATACTGCCACAACTTTGCCCGGTAGTTTAAGTCTACCGAAATAGTCATTCCTTTTTTAGTAGCTGCCTGCAAAGCTTCTTCACAAACAGCTGCAATAGATTCATTTAATGCGGGACAAATAGCACTGAAATGAAACCAATCATATCCGTCCAATACCATATCCCAATTGATGGTGCCAAGGTTAAGGGCAGCAAAAGCCGAATGAGCCCTGTCGTAAATTACACCGGCATTTTTTAAATCGGCGCCCATTGGTAACGTATAAGTGCCGATCCTTTCTCCCTGAAAAATAATGTCCGATACATCTATTTGTTCATCCCTTAATGAAGCGGCAATATCTGTCGATACATAATTATCCGGTAGAGCGGTTATATATTTTACCGGTACATTCCAGTTACGCAATGCTTTTGCCACATTTAACTCTGCGCCGCCTACAAATACAGGCATCGCATTTTTTTTGATCCACTCCTGCTGAAGTGCAGGGGAGAACCGAAGCAATAATTCGCCGAAACAACATACTTTTTTACGCATTATTTTAAGGTATTGACAGGTGCCGGATCCATATCGGTATACACTAAATTTTCACCGCACATGCCCCAAATAAATCCATAGTTGCTGGTGCCGCATCCAAAATGGGTGCTCCAGGGTGCAGATATTACCGCCTCTTGGTTGGCCATAACAATATGTTTGGTAGCCTGCGGCTCTCCCATAAAATGAAACACCCGATGCTCTTGCGGTACATCAAAATAAAAATACACTTCCATTCTTCTGGTGTGTGTATGGGGTGGTACAGAATTCCATACAGATCCTTCTTCCAAAACGGTAATACCCATTACCAGTTGACAACTTTGCAACCCTTCTAAATGAATATATTTATACACGGTTCTTTTGTTGGAGGTATTGGCAGCACCTAATTCCAGTGGGCTTGCTGCTTCCTTCTTACAAACAGCTGTTGGGTAGGTTTGATGCGCGGGACAAGATAACATATAATACAATGCAGGCTGCGCCGGATCATTCGATATAAAACGTACTTCTTTAGCACCCTTTCCAATATATAAGCAATCTAACTTAGATAAGGCATAATCAATACCATCTACCACTACTTTACCGGCACCACCTACATTGGCAATGCCCATTTCTCTTCTCTCTAAAAAATAATTCGCTTTTAATTCTTCGGGGTTATTTAATTCCACCGGATTTTTTACCGGCATTATTCCACCAATAATCATTCGATCATAATGAGAATAAGTCAATTGAATTGCATCTGTTTTAAACAAATCCTGAATTAAAAAATGGTCTCTTAATAATTCAGTATGTAAAGTTGCCACTTCTTGTGGGCTTTGCGCAAATCTTATTTCCATAACATTTTTTTATCTGGCCATCCAGCCACCATCTATCAATAACATTGCTCCATGCATATAATCAGATGCTGGAGATGCAAGAAAAACAATAGGTCCTTTAAAATCATCCGGCATACCCCATCGTTTGGCAGGGATGCGTTCTAATATCGACTGGTTTCTTGGTGCGTCTTCTCGCAATGCTTTGGTATTATCAGTTTCAATATATCCCGGAGCAATACCGTTTACATTTACACCCTTTGATGCCCATTCATTTGCAAAGGCTTTAACTAATCCGGCCAATGCAGATTTAGCAGCAGTATAACTAGGCACATTAATCCCTCCCTGAAAGCTAAGTAATGAACAAGTGAAAATTATTTTTCCTTTGCCTTGTTCAATCATTTTATTGGCAATGGCTTTAGATAAAATAAATTGTGCATCTAAATTAACCGCCATTACACTATCCCAAAATTCATCAGCATGCTCTGCCGCTGGTGCTCTTTTAATGATGCCCGCATTATTAACCAATATATCTACTTGAACTTGATTAATAGCTTGAATAAAATCATATAATTGATGCCTATCACCTAAATCTACCTGATAATAGGTAAATGATTTTCCTAGTGATTTTACGGCAGATTCAATTGCTGCAAAATCACCTCCACTAGAAACGCCTATAATATTGGCACCGGCTTCTGCAAGTGCTTGCGTCATGGCAAAACCAATCCCTTTGTTACAACCTGTTACCAGCGCCGTTTTTCCGGCTAAACTAAAACTAT
>JBIIAP010000229.1:0-4281 GCA_044239855.1 Sediminibacterium sp.
GGTTCCGACTGCTTGGTGCCCGGTACGTATGCCGCGAACTGTTTATTAGCAAGAAAGCTATCGGAAAATGGCGTGCGTTTCGTTCAACTGTATCATCAGGGCTGGGATCAGCATGGTAATCTTCCAAATGAAATGAAAGGTCAGGCCAAAGATGTAGATCAGGCATCTGCTGCCCTTATCACTGATTTAAAACAACGTGGATTATTAGACGAAACCCTAGTAATTTGGGGAGGTGAGTTTGGTAGAACTAATTTTTCACAAGGTACTATGACCGTTGATAATTATGGACGCGATCATCATCCCCGTTGCTTCTCTATTTGGATGGCCGGTGGTGGCATCAAACCTGGAATGGTGTATGGTGAAACGGATGAGTTAGGGTACAACATTACTCAAAACCCTGTTCACGTGCACGATTTTCAGGCAACTATTTTACATCAACTGGGTATGGACCACGAAAAATTAACCTTCCGATATCAAGGTCGCCGTTTTAGATTAACCGATGTAGAAGGTAAAGTTGTTCGGGACATTATCAGCTAATAAAAAATCAATCATAAATACAACCCTCAATTAACTAAAATATGCAACGTAGAAAGTTTATTCAACAATCCTCATTAGCAGCAGGTTCACTTTTAATCATGAAAGATTTATTCGCCAAACCACAGGGCGATATCTTTGGGCATAATGGCATGCAATACCGTTTCGATAAAAATTGGGGCGTTTTAACCGAAAAAAATCCGGTGAAAGACTGCCATGAAATGGTGCAAGACAGCAAGGGTAATATATTGTTACTTACCAATGAAACACAAAATAATATTTTAGTGTACGATAAGTCCGGCAAATTGTTAAATAGCTGGGGACATGAGTTTCCAGGAGCGCATGGATTAACTATACTCAAACAAAATGGCGAAGACTTTTTATTTATTACTGATACCGATAAACATCAGGTTTATAAAACAACGATAGACGGTAAAATATTAATGACCATCGACTACCCCGCAGAAACGGGCGTATATGCTAAAAAAGAAGCTTTTGTACCAACAGAAACTACGGTATTGCCTAACGGCGAGTTTTATATAGCAGATGGGTACGGTTCCCAATACATTATTCATTATGATGCCAATGGAAAAATCCTCAATTATTTTGGGGGCAGAGGCGAAGGCGTTGAGCACCTAGATAATGCACATGGTATTGTTGTAGATACACGTAAAAAAGAAAAAACTTTATTAGTTACCGATAGAACCAGAAATTGTTTCAAACGATTTACGATGGAGGGTAAATTTATTGAAGTAATCGCTTTGCCGGGAGCTTGCGTTTGTCGCCCTGTAATCAACGGCAATCACTTATATGCTGCCGTATTACGTTCTCCTGATTTAAATACGGATGCTTCTGGTTTTATAACAATTCTAGATAAACACAACAAAGTGGTATCTAATATTGGCGGAACTAAACCGGAATATATGGATGGAAAACTGCAACCAATGAAACAGGCAGAAAAAATATTTGTTCATCCACATGATGTTTGCGTAGATGATGATCAAAGTATTTATGTAGCACAGTGGAATTCAAGTAAAGTATATCCTTATAAGTTTACCAGAGTTTAATTTAAAAATTAGTTACGCAAACATTCATCAAGCTATGATGCGAAGTATAAAAAAAATAGGGGAGGGGATATTGTTAGGAGGAGTAATTCTGTTAATATTTCTGGCAATTTTTGAAAGCAAAATTCATCTCCCCATTGGACTAAAAGTAGTAGGAAATATGCATCCGGTTATGCTGCATTTTCCAATTGTATTGATGTTGATTTCATTTCTTACAATTTGGTTACCCAATAAATATGTAGAGGACCCATTCTTTGATGGACTTAGATTTACAGCCGCTTTTTCTGCAGTGATTACCGCATTGATGGGCTTGTTTCTTTCTTTACAAACCAATGCAGAAGGCAATACATTAACCTGGCATAAATGGGGTGGCATTTCTTTGTCTGTTGTCGCTTTTGTTTTTTACCATACTTACCATTACTTCGCTAATTATAATTTAAAAGGAAAAGTATTTACTGTTATTGCCACTTTGCTTTTAATCATTACCAGTGATTTTGGCGGTAATCTAACGCATGGTGAAAACTTTATTTTTGCTCCTTTAATGCAAAAGCAACCAAAACAAGTGAGTTTGGAGGATGCACTGGTATTTAATGATTTGATAAAACCAATCTTCGAATCAAAATGTGTGAACTGCCATGGAATGAACAACCAAAAAGGCGGACTAAATTTAGACGATTCTTTATCTATAGTAAGTGGCGGTAAAACCGGAAAATTATATATACCGGGTGATCCGGCAAATAGCTTATTATTAAAGCGCTTTCATCTTCCTGCAGATGATAAAAAACACATGCCGCCCATTACTAAAACTCAATTAAATGACGATGAAATTAAACTGGTAACAGCCTGGGTTAAAAGCGGAGCATTGTACAACGTAAAAGTGTCAAGTCTACCTGCCAATGATTCTTTCAGAATATTAGCGGCTAAATTTATTAATGCTTCCATTAACACGACTAATATTCAGTATGATTTTGCTGCTGCAAGTGAAAGTACCATTAAGGAGTTAAATAATAATTATCGTGTTTTAGAACCCCAGGGTTTAGGCTCTCCGGCTATTGCTGTTTTATTTTATGGCCGAAGCGTTTATGAACCAAAATCTTTAGAAGAATTAAATAAAGTAAAAAAGCAAATTGTTTCTTTGAGCCTCTCTCACATGCCGGTTAAAGACGATGAATTAAAAACAATTGCTAATTTCGAGAATCTCGAAAAACTCAATTTAAACTATACCGACGTTACCAATAAAGGAGTAGCGAAACTAAATGACCTTAAAAATATCAAAGAAGTTTCATTATCTGGTACAGCAATAACGGTAGAAGCACTTCAGCAATTAGTAACTTTACCATCTCTTAAAAAAATATTTATCTGGGATACAAAGATCGATTCTATTCAAATTGCATCTCTACGAAAAAAACACAAGAACCTTGCATTCGAAACAGGTTATTCCGGTGATGATGGTATGTTGATTGAATTAAGTCCGCCTATTCTGGAAAATACGGATGGCGTTTTTGATAACGAGTTAACCATAAAAATGAAACATCCATTGAATGGTGCGGAATTACGCTATACATTGGATGGAACCTTGCCGGATAGCATAAAAGGGTTGCTTTACAAAACACCTTTTACCATAAAAAGCAATGCTAAGTTAATTGCCAGAGCATTTAAAAAAGGATGGGTAGGCAGTATGCCCATTCGCGGTGCATACATTAGAAGAGGCTTTAACCCAGATGAGGTAACATTACTGGCGCCCCCTGATGCTAAGTACACAGGTGGCGGTAAATTATTATCAGATGCCGACTTGGGCGATTTAAATTTTGGCGGCGGTAAATGGTTAGGTTACATGAACAATCCCGCTATAGTACTATTCAATTTCAACAAAGCGGTTACAGTTAAAAATGCGATGATCAATGCGCTGAAGTTAACCGGATCCTATATTTTCCCTCCGGTTACCTTAGAAGTATGGGGTGGAACTGATAAAACAAAATTGAAATTATTAGGGCGAATGAATCCTCCCGTTCCATTAAAAAATGAAGCAGGCACCATCGAGCCGTATCAAATAGATTTTCCTGCTGCAACAGTTAATTATATAAAAGTTGTAGCAAAACCAATTCCTGTTTTACCTAAATGGCACGAAGGAAAAGGACAAAAAGGATGGGCATTTTTAAGTGAAGTATTATTTAACTAAAAAGTATCAATAAAAATAGCATGAAATGAGCCGGAAATACTAAGCATATACCAAACGATATGTTTATTTGGCGAATACCATGTGACCATTAAAAACTAATAGATATATATACATGAAAAAAGTAGTGATTGTGTTGGTTGTGTTGCTCCCCTTGATGATGAAGGCTCAGAGTATTACTAATTTTATTCCTCAACCAGTTTCTGTGGAAATAAAAACCGGTTCTTTTATAATTGACGAACAAACTGTAATTCAGTTCAACGAGCAGCAAAAAGAAATAAAAGCTGCCGTAGATTTTTTCTCTTCAACTATTAAAAGCCTTTCAGGGTTTTCTCTGCCTAAAAATATCGCTAAGTCAAAAAAAATTATTTTAAAAATCCAATCCACACAGGATATTGGTAAGGAAGGGTATCAACTTTCCGTAACTCCCTTCTCTTTAAGCATTATAGCCAATACCAAAGCTGGCTTATTGTATGGGATACAATCTATACTACAACAGTTGCCAGC
>JBIIAP010000231.1:0-4253 GCA_044239855.1 Sediminibacterium sp.
AAGCCCTCTCCTTTTATTAAGTTAGGATAAAATCGAAAACAAGGCGCACCACTATTTGCAGCTGTTGTTCTTACAATATTCCATTCATCGGGAATGGCGATGTCTAATGGCTGCAAACCCATTTCATTAACCAACCATTCAGCAATTTTTTCATCTTCTTCAACAGAATACGAACAGGTAGCATACAACAAAACCCCCTCTTCTTTTAAGGAGGGTAAAATAGCTGCTAAAATTCTTTCTTGACGCTGACTGCAATGCAACACATTCTCCTGGCTCCATTCATCTATTGCTGCAGGATCTTTTCTAAACAATCCACTTCCGCTGCAAGGCGCATCGGTCAGTATTACATCAAAAAAGCATTCAAGTGGTTTAAAATGATCGGGGTCGTTATTGGTTACAATTACATTAGGCTGTCCCCATTTGGTAATGTTTTCTACCAACACAGCTGAACGAGATTTGATTACTTCATTGGCAACTACCAATCCATCAGCAAAATAGCTTGCCAATAATGTGCTTTTACCACCGGGTGCGGCGCATAAATCCAGCACTTTTTTCCCTTCTGTTTCTTTGCCAATAAGTTGCTCCAGCGCATGCCATAAAAACATACTGCTGGCTTCTTGTACATAATAACCACCGGCATGAAAAACAGGATCTAAGGTAAAAGATGGCCGGGCGGATAAATAATGCCCTAGCTTACACCATGGAATGGGTGCCTGCATTAAATTGGCAAAAGGCCGGGCATTTTTAAAAGGATTCAACCGAATAGAAGTAACCTGTTCGCCTGAAGCATGCACCGCTTCAAATGCTTTACTATCAAATCCTTTAACGGTGCTTAATGCATTTAATAATTGAACAGGAAGCCCCATATAGCATACAATATTTTTGTTGTTGGTTGGCTAATCGAATTCATTCGTAAAAGCAAATTACATACTTTTTATTTCGGCAACCAGTTTTTGTAATGCGGCTTTAGCATCCCCAAACAACATAGAGGTTTTAGGCTGAAAGAATAAAGCATTTTCTATTCCGGCATACCCTGGTTTCATACTACGTTTGTTTACAATAACTGTTTTGGCTTGTTCTACTTCTAAAATCGGCATACCATAAATAGGAGAAGCAGGATCTGTTTTTGCAGCAGGATTTACCACATCATTTGCGCCTAAAATTAGTACTACATCAGTTTGTTTGAACTCGTCGTTAGCCGCTTCCATTTCCAATAACTTATCATAGTCAACATCCGCTTCGGCCAACAATACATTCATATGACCCGGCATTCTACCAGCCACCGGATGAATGGCATACTTAACGTCAACACCTTTCTCTTCCAATATTTTTTCTAACTCGTGACAAATATGTTGTGCCTGTGCTACGGCTAAGCCGTATCCGGGAACAATAATCACTTTGTTGGCATAGCTCATACAAACCGCTGCATCACTTAATGCGATTTCTTTGTAGCTACCGGTTACAGCTTGTTGCGTTCCACCACCAGAGGCACCGAATGAACCAATTAATACATTCAGCAAACTTCTGTTCATTGCTTTACACATTAGTATGGTTAACAGTGTGCCCGCGGCACCAACTAAAATACCACCGGTAAGCATTACCTGATTGTTGTATAAAAATCCGCCACAGGCAGCGGCCACACCGGTAAAAGAATTTAATAAGGAAATTACCACCGGCATATCGGCTCCGCCAATAGGCAAAACAAATAATACCCCATACACCAAGGAAGCTACTAAAACAACATAAAACAATGGCAAGGTATCGGCAGTTAAATTAACTGTTAAATATGCAGATAATGCAATGGCAAAAACAAATAATACAATATTAAAAACTTGTTGTCCTTTAAAAGAAAAATCTTTGATGCTGCCATTTAACTTACCCCAGGCAATGATACTTCCTGCAAAAGAAACCGAGCCAATGATAAGGCCTGCAAAAATACTGAGATAAGTTGCATAGGGCACTGCAGTGAAAGGTACAGCAATGTTTGCAGTAGAAAAATGATGGGTAATATGTTTAAACTCAATTATAGATATTAAAGCAGCACAAGCACCACCCATACCATTAAACAAGCTCACCAATTCCGGCATGGCCGTCATCTTTACTTTTTTGGCAGCCAGTACACCAATAATAGTCCCTATTATTAATGCAGCAAAAATCCATACAAAATTATGCAACCCTTCCCCATTTTCCTGGTATAAAAAAATAGTTCCGGCGATAGAGATGCCCATTCCAAATGCGGCAACCATATTCCCTTTACGGGCAGATTCGGGGTGCGACAACATTTTCAATCCTACAATAAAAGTGATTGATCCTATCAAATAACAAAGCGTAAGCAAATTTAGTTCCATGATTATTTTTTCTTCTTAAACATTTCAAGCATTCTATCTGTCACTACAAAACCACCCACCACATTGAGTGTACCTAACAGCACTGCTAAAAATCCAATGATTAATGCAGCATAATTTCCTGTTTCTACTCTTCCCATTACGATAATGGCGCCAATAATAACCACACCATGTATGGCATTGGCACCACTCATTAATGGCGTGTGTAACACACTGGGCACTCTGCCGATTACTTCAATACCTAAGAAAACAGACAGGAGCACAATGTAAATGATGTTAATATGCTGGTGTACGTAATTCAATATAGATTCCATTGCAACAATTTATTTTAAGTCAATTAATTCCGCTATACGTTCATGGGTAATAGCACCATTATGCGTTATGCAACAGCCTTTAACCAAGTCGTCCTCAAAATTCAAATTCAGGGTTCCCTTGTTATCTATAATAAGTTGCAAAAAGTTCAGTATGTTTTTTCCATACAATTTGCTGGCATCCCAGGGCATTTCTGCAGCAAGCTGACTGTTGCCTACCAGGGTAACACCATGCAACAAGATGGTTTCATTATTTTTTACCCCAAACACATTACCACCGGTTGAAGCAGCTAAATCTATTACTACAGAACCGGGTTTCATTTGTTGCAACATTGCTTCGGTAATTAATAAAGGGGCTTTCTTCCCTTGTAATTGAGCTGTGGCAATAATGATATCTGCTTTAGCAACAGCTTCTGCCAAGCGGGCTTGTTGCTTTTGTTTAAATTCTTCCGATTGTTCAACTGCATATCCTCCGGCTTTAGATGCATCGGCAGCACCTTCTACTTCAATGAATTTACCGCCCAAGCTCATTACTTCTTCTTTCACAGCCGGTCTGGTGTCCGATACTTCCACTACTGCACCTAATCTTTTTGCGGTGGCAATGGCTTGTAATCCGGCAACGCCAGCACCTAGTATCAACACTTTAGCAGGGGCAATGCTACCAGCAGCCGTCATGAACATAGGAAAATAACGAGGAAATAAGTTTGCAGCTAATAATACAGCTTTATATCCGGCAATATTAGCCTGACTGCTTAATACATCCATAGATTGGGCTCGCGTGGTACGAGGTATCATATCTAAACTAAAGGCAGTCAACTTTTTATCGGCCCACTTTTTCATCAAATTAAATTGAAATAAAGGCTGATAAATGCCCACCAAAATAGTTCCTTCTTTTAACAAGCTCAGTTCCGATTCCGGCAAAGCCCAATAAGCCAATAATACATCGGCTTGTTGTAGAATTTTTTCACGAGACTCTATGGAAACTTGATTGGCCTGATATAATGTGTCTGCAGCAAATGCAGCTTCTCCGGCACCGGATTCCAGCCATATGCTATTGCCATTCTTAATTAAAGCTGCAGCTTGTTCTGGAAGGATGGATACTCTTTTTTCTCTGTTTTGCTCTCTTAGAATACCGATTATCATGCCTAAAACTACATCATTTCTTTGAATCAGAATAATAAGTTACACAAATAAGAATAAATTTGAATGGATGTGCGAACATTAAAAACGAATCACAAAGTGTTCTTTTTGTTGTTGCTCTTTACGTAAAAAAACGAGTCCGATAAAAAACAAATCAATGGTAAGCGTAACAGCGGGATGTTGCTTCACTTCTTCCCACGCGCCTTCCATCTCTTCACTCCAGTGTATATCATCTAAAATAATTAAAGTATGCTGGTTTGATTTCGACAATATTTGATTGAAATAACGTACAGTAGGCTCATAGCGATGATTGCCATCTATAAAGGCGAAGTCTATATTGTTGATATCCTTTAATGTTTGCGATAAAGTATAATCGAAGTTGCCGGTTACTAATTTAATATTATGCAAATTCAACCGATTAAAATTAGACTGTGCAATTTCTGCAACTGCGGTGGAG
>JBIIAP010000232.1:0-4239 GCA_044239855.1 Sediminibacterium sp.
AACCGGCATGTTATACCCATTATCATAGATTTTTGGAACACATCAAGTGTTGAGCGATTACAAAAGAATTACCGGCAGTGCCCGGGCATATTGGTTACCAGTTTAGAAGTGCTGAACTATTTTAAAGCCAATCAAATAAACGATAGACTGATACATTTTCCAATGAGTTTGCCCACCCAATATGCTTTGCCAAACGATGCTGTATTCACCAAAAAATTTGACATCGTTTTGGCGGGTAGAACCAATCCGGTGTTAATGGAGTATTTGAAGGCGTTTGCATTATTGCATCCGGAGATAGAATATCTTTATCAAACCGTACATAATGGCTCTTTGCATTATACCAGCAACAAAAATGGGATAGTAGGAGCGTTCAATACAAGAGCAGCATATCTTGAATTAATTCGATCTGCAAAAGTTAGTTTTTACGCTACTCCGGGTATGGATGGCGGACAAAAAAGAACAGGCCATTTTAATCCGGTTACTCCCAGATTTTTTGAATTATTGGCAGCAGGTTGTCATGTAATTGCCCGGTATCCAACTAATGCAGATACGGATTATTTTGAGTTGCCCAGTATTTGTAAGTCGATAAACAGTTATGAAGATTTCTCTAATCAGCTGCAGCATGCCCTGCAATCGCCCCAACCGATACATCGAAATGCAACTTATTTAAATAAACATTATACTTCTTCCAGAATTAGCATAATAAACGACATACATTCTTAATAACAAGAAATGAAAAAAACAATTGTCATCACCAGTATTTTTGAACCAACAGAAGCAGTGAAACTGTTTGCGCAATCAGGCAAGCATGATTTAATTGTAATTGGAGATAAAAAATCACCGGAAAATTGGACGTGCAAGCCTGCGCAGTTTATTGCTGTTAAAGATCAATTAGCCTTATCGTTTCGTTTAATTAATGAGTTGCCCTTTAATCATTATTCCAGAAAAATGATTGGGTATTTATTGGCCATAAAAAATGGAGCAGATTGCATCATTGATACCGATGATGATAATTTACCACTTGAAAATTGGGACTTCCCTGTTTTTGAAGGAAAATTCGAATCAATTGAAGCGGATCAGGGATTTGTAAACATTTATCAGCTCTTCACCGATCAAAAAATATGGCCCAGAGGCTTGCCGCTTCATCTTATAAATAAAACCTATTCATTTAATGCAATGAACAGTTTAGCTTGTAATGTGGGGATTTGGCAAGGCTTAGCGGATGAAGATCCTGATGTAGATGCCATTTACAGACTTACCAGTGACCTGCCTTGCTATTTTAACAAGAGAAATCCTGTAGTGCTGTCTAGGGGAACCGTTTGTCCGTTTAATACACAAAATACAATAATTAGAAAGGAGCTCTATCCGTTATTGTATTTACCTACTTACGTAACATTCAGATTTACTGATATTTTAAGGGGCTTGGTAGCGCAACCCATTATGTGGTTGTATAACTATACATTAGGCTTTACCGAAGCAACCGTAATACAAAAAAGAAATCCGCATGACTATATGAAGGATTTTATTTCTGAAATACCCATGTATGAAAAAGGGGAGCAAGTAATTGAGCTGGTGAGTACTGTAATCAATAAAGAAAACACTATTGCACAAAACATGAAATTGGCTTACCAATCACTGGCTGAGCATGGAATAGTGAATGAAAAAGAATTGATTACATTAGATGCATGGCTTGAAGATTTGGAAGACCTACAAATAAACTAAAGGGGGTAAATAGAAGAAGAAGGAGGAGCCTAAGCTGTTAAAAAAGAGTGGGGTTACTGTGTTTTTTTGAACAGTTGTTTTATTATTAATGGAATGAATTCAGGTGCTTCCACCAAATATCTTTTAAATAAACGTTTAGGCTCATTGATGAATCTAAACAACCATTCTAATCCCATTTTTTGCATCCATAGAGGTGCGCGCTTAATTAGGCCAGCGGTAACTTCAAAAGCACCACCCACTCCTATTGCAATATTTGTGTTGATTTTATCCAGATTTTTTTGAATCCAATAATCTTGTTTAGGGGCAGTTAAGCTAACCCATAATATATCTGGTGCAGCAGCATTAATTAAACTAATTATTTTTTGATTTTCTTGCTCACTAAATTCATCAGCATAAGGAGGAGCATAAATACCATTTATTTTAATATCTGGACAATCATTGCGATATTTTTCTGCAAGCGCAGCAGCTACTCCTTCTTTAGCCCCTAAAAAGAACATAGAAAATCCTTTTTTATATGCTTCTTCTATATATAATGGCAATAGATCTAACCCTGTAACCCTACCTTTAAGAGGAGTGCTAAGTAATTTAGATGCCCAAATAACAGGCACTCCATCACATAATACTAAATCAGCGGTATTATATAAATCAGCTAATTGCTGGCTTTTATTTGCCCAAACCAAACAATTTACCGGGGTAACACATACTCTGATTTTTTGTTCTTGTTTAATACAAGCATTAAATAATTGAATGGTTTCCGTTAAAGAAATGTTACTGATAGAAACGCCGGCTATATTAACTTTAGGAACTAAATTTTTCAAGTAAATGATTGTTTCAATTTATTAGTGGTTGGCACCCTCCCTTTTTGATGAGGTGTTCCTTGCATTAGATTTTTATTTTTTGATTTAGACTTCTAATCAAATAATAAGGATTAAACCAACAATTGGTTAATACAAATGAAATGAGTGATGCAATTATAGCACCGGTAATTCCATATTTGGGAAGCAGGATATAGCTAATCAGCAAGCCCAATACACCCTGCACAGTGGCTATAATGGAAGGCCATTTATTTAACTTGAGTGCAGATAAAAACACAGTAGGCACATGCTCAATAATAATTATAGCCACAAACACCGAATAAAATTGGAACAGATTTAATATGAGTGAATCATTGTAATTACTCCAATAAATAAATATATTTTGGCCAATTGTTAATATAAATGCAAAGATTACGACAACCATTATACTGACTCTAAAAAGTACCGATAAAAAAGTTTGCTTGAGTTTTAGCCAATTGCCCTGTGCTTGCAAATTTGATAAGGAAGGAAACAATACCATGGTAAAATTGGCAATCCCTACTCCAATGATTTCATAAAATTTAGTAACCACTAAGTATCTTGCAACGTTTACACTATCTATAAAGTTGCTGATTAAAATAATTTGTGCATTAAAAACCATTACGCTTGCGATAGCACTTTGAAAGTACCAAAAGCAATAATATAGGTGGCTTCGCAAGGTAGACCAACTAAAATATTTAATAGATAAGGTGTAATTAACTTCTTTTTTTGAATAAATAAATAGGGTAATTAAATAAAGCAGATTAACCGAAGCTGTTAACATTAGTAAGAGGATAACAGACCCTTTTTTACAGAAAATAAAAAGCAGTGTAAACTCAATCAGTGTTCTTATAATTCTTATTATTTTTCCAACGTATATTTTGTTAACTGATTGTATTATCACATCAAATAAAACGGCTAAAATATTTTGAACAACAATTATTGCAACAAATATTGGCGTAAATATTTCCTTATTCGCTACTTTAACATAGCCGGTATTAAACAAATAAATATAAAAGGGAATAGCCAGTAGGAAAGAAAAGATATAAAAGAAAAACATTACACTAATGAGTTTTTCTTTTTCATTGATATCATGAATGAGTTTTCTTAACAGGCCGGTATTTAAACCAAAATCAAAGATGGAAGAGAAGATAATCAGGTTTAGTATTACCCCATAAATACTAAATTGCTGTGGGCCTAATTCCTTAACCAGCATTGGTGTAAGGATTAATGCAGATAAGGCAGTTACAGCCTGGGAGACAAAGGTGAAACTTAGGTTAGATACATATCGGTTATGCAAGCCTAAAATGCTTTTAAATATTTTTACAGAGCACCAATTACGCATGCGCATCCTCCTTGCCAAATACTTCCGTTGCAAAAGCAATTCCTACAAATGTCCAACAAGGAAATGCGCTCATAGGGCCTTCCAGTGAAACATCAAATGTAGCATTAATAAAAAAGGCGAGGACTATGCTTAAATAAGTTAAGCGCTCCGGGCTTGCCATTTTGTTTTTAAGTTCAATAAACATGGTAAATAAAAAGAAGAGCCATAAAAAAAATATGGGGACTCCAAATCTTGCTAATATATTCAGATGAAAATTATGTGGTGATCGCAATGAATCGTCTTCCATGTGTATATCATCATCTACCGATAAGTTAATACCTAACCCCTTACCTTGAAAAA
>JBIIAP010000233.1:0-4235 GCA_044239855.1 Sediminibacterium sp.
AACGTATAAAGGTGCTTGCGCTGTAGGCGATACTTGGTGGAAAAACTGGACTAAATTCAACTAAAATTATTTTAATAAATTGAAAAGCATAGAAGCTGTACTAGTTTGGTGCAGCTTCTATTTTCATTAAATGATTATTTATGTTAAAAACCAACTTAGCCATACTATTGTGCGCTTACATTGTAAGTTCATCTTGCAATACTAATAACAACAATGCAGAGCAATCAGCAACTGTAACTGAACCGGTTGTAACTATAAATCCTGTTGATGATAAAATCCAAAAAGAGTCGGCATTAAAGCAATTCAATGCATTAGAAAAATTATTCGACAATCAAAATTATCAGTTGGTCGAAAATAAAGACACCAGTTATATTTATTTTAGTAGAGTAAATAAATACATCCTCCATACTTATCAGTATAAAATGATCCATGGAGATTCGGCTCAACTGAAAATAGATACCATTCAATTGAATGCACAAAACAAAGTAATATGGAAATGGAAAGACACACTAGTGGAGTTAACCAACGCTACTGATTTCGCCGCTAAGTTTGCGTCAGCAACCTCAAAAAATTTCACTATTCAGTTGAATCGCCAAAGTAATAATACCTTGCTATTAAAAGAAGGCAACAGCGAACCCATTCAACTTCGCCAAACAATTACCCTCAGCGATTTCTTAATCAAAAGTTATTACGACTTCCAACACGGCACCAAGCTGGCTAACGGCAAATAAATAAGAGATTTTTACAATCAAAAACAATAAGTTCAACAGCAAAATATTCATTGGTAACCCGACATGCCTTTTTAGTTTAAATAATAAATCTTGAAGAGATTCATCATTCACGTTTTTACAACTAAATATTCATAGAAAATTGCGGGGGGCGAGACCAAACGCGCGGAGCGATCGGGTTGGTCTTGATTTTTTTGGTACTTTTTTTATCAAGAAAAAAAGTACATTTAGCTTTACCAATTCGCAAACTGGTCTTTATTTAATCTTTCAGGCTCTGTTAATGGTTTATTCTTCCAATCAGGTTCATATTGTACAAACCAACTCAGCCACAAACTTCTCGATAAACGCATTAAAACGGGTTGTAAAATCACCAGGATTAAAATATTCGTACCTAACCAATAAAATATGCGGTTGTCGTCAATAGCAAAACTTAATCCTATTAGTACTTTCCATGCAATAAATGTAGCAACAGTTAAAGCTACAGTAAGTGCATAGCTCACGTAACCGGTTCCATAATAAAAACCTACTTCAATTTCTGTGGGTTGGTGGCAAACCGGGCAATGCTCATTCATCAGCATATTATCTTTGCCGTAAGCCTTATTCGATTTAAATATATTCCCCTCCCTACATCTCGGACAGCGGTTTGAAATAGAACTAAAGGGGTATATTTTATATAAATTCATCATTGTTCAATTTATTATTCAAAATTAAATAACCTAACAATAGGTAAATAAATTATTATTTATTTACGCTTCGTGCTTCTCCATAACGGTTTCCATTTTAAAACTTCTGGAACCCTTTACTAAAAAATGCGTGTTGCTAAAGTTTTGTGCTTCATACCATTCTTTTGCCAGTGCAGCATTTTCAAAATACAAATATGGGTGATTAATATTTCCAAAATCGCCCCCTACAAGCACTACCGTTTGCCATGGAAATTGCTGAATCAATGTTATCAATGATTCATGTTCTGCAATACTTTCTTCCCCCAGTTCCATCATTGCGCCAAGTAGTAATACTTTGTTATCACCTTTAATAGAAGCAAAATTCTCAATGGCAGCCTTCATGCTGGATGGGTTGGCATTGTATGCATCTAAAATAATGCGATTGCTTCCTTGCTCAATTAGTTGTGATCTACTGTTAGATGGGTCATATTGCTCAATGGCATTTTTTATTTTTTCATCAGGAACGCCAAAGTGTTTACCTATAGCTGCAGCACATAAAACATTAGGTAAATTATAATCGCCTACTAGTTGAGTGTTAATTTGATCAATGGATAATCCGGAAGTGATTTTTACCTGCAAAAATGGTTCGTTAGCAAATATACTTCCTTGCACTATACCATCAGATTCTCCATAAAAAATCTTGTTTTTAATATGGGTACTCATCGGTAAAAGGTAATCCAGGTCGGAATTTATAAAGGCAGTGCCATCTGTTTTTGCTAAATAATCATATAATTCTCCCTTGCCTTTTCTTACACCTTCAATTCCTCCAAAACCTTCCAAATGAGCTTTGCCACAGTTTGTTATTACACCGTATGTAGGCAATGCATAAGCACAATAACGATCTATCTCTTTTTGATGGTTAGCGCCCATCTCTAAAACAGCCATTTCTGCATCTTCCTTTTTTATGCCTAAAACTGTAAGGGGCAAACCTATTTGGTTGTTTAAATTCCCCTGCGTGGTGTATGTTTTAAAATGAGAAGACAGTACCGCATGTATTAATTCCTTACTGGTTGTTTTACCGTTACTTCCCGTTATGGCAATAATCGGTATATGTAATTGATCTCTATGGTATTTGGCAAGCTGCTGTAAAGTAGTTAATACATTATCCATTAGTATAATTCTATTGTTATTGCTAGTTAAAGGTTCGTCTACTATTGCATATGCTGCTCCCAAATCCAATGCCTGTTGCGCAAAGAGGTTCCCATTATAATTCGGCCCCTTTAAAGCAAAAAAAAGATCATCTTTCTTTATTTTCCTTGTATCAGTCTGTACAGAAGGATAATTCTTATAAATCTCGTATAGTTCAGAAATTTGCACAATATTTTTTACAAAAATACTCATTAAAGTATTAATTCATTCAACTTTAATGAGTATTTGCAATATTTATTAAAAATAAATAATATATAATTATTCTCCTATATTAAAAATTACTCCTAAACGTAGTGTATTGCTTAATGGGTTCCTGGTAACCCCCGCTCCGGAAGGAATCAGATAAGAGATGTTTACATTCATAAAATCCAGATTAAAGCCCGCACCGGCAGAAAAATAACGTCGGTTGCCCCTGGACTTATTCTCATAAAAATACCCGGCTCTTAAAAAGAATTTGTCGTCATAGCTGTATTCTGTACCCATAGATAACTGAAAATTATTTATCTGATTACTGCCATCATTAAATGATTTAAACCAACTGGAAACTACACTCGATGATCTGTATTCAGCTAAATTAGCAGAATCCTTGCTGTAATCCCCTGTTACAGAGGGGGTTATTGGTACCAGTAATTTATTGACGTCTAAGGCAAAACTAATTTTGTTGGCTTCATCTATAGGAGCTGCATAAGCCATTCCAATGCCTAAATTCGCAGGCAGGTAGTCTCTGTTTCTGGAATCGTTCGTATAACCTATTTTAGTTCCTAAATTAGAAAGTACTACACCCCAGCTTAATCCACCTCCATCTTTATTTAAGCCGTTGTAAAAAATAGATACGTCACCTGCCATCGCATTTCCAGCCCGGTAAACAACACCGGTACCTACATCACCCACCACTAAACGCGAGTTAATATAGCGCAAGGCTACTGCCACACTCATTTTTGAATTAATCAAACGCGTATAGCCCGCGTCAATGGAAAACTCACTGGGACGAATATTGTTCAACACATTCCCCGAAAAGTCGGTTAATTGAATATTTCCCAAACTAAAAAAACGAAGGGAAGAAGAGATCGCACTGTTCTCATCTAATTTATGATAACCGGCCATACTGGCTAAATACACATCCGTTAATCCTAAATCTCTAAGCCATGGCGTATAGTTTACAGCAATACTGGTTTTCTTTTTGGCAAAAGCAATTTTAGATAAGTTCCAGAATGGCGCATTGGCTTCAGGTGAAGTTGCGATGGCCGCATCACCCATACCTCCTGCACGCGCATCGGGCGAAATTCTTAGAAACGGAACCGCAGTTGATATAATATTGATAGAATCTGTTTGAGCAACCACCCCTGCTGTTGATGTAATACAAACAACAAAAAATAAAGAAATTTTCTTTAAATAAATTCGCATCTTGATTTAAATTTTAATTGTTGAGCCGTATGTTGCTTTTGCCTAATTAACCTATAAAGAAGCAATTAATTGCATCTCTACATAATTAGCCTTAATAAAAGCTTTTAATACAACCGATAAAATAATTAAGTAAAATTTAAACCATCCATTTTTTTTAGAGTAGTAATATCTGACCGGCACTTTGCACTTGCTGACCGTTTGCAGATACAATAATACGGTAAAAATACAACCC
>JBIIAP010000234.1:0-4226 GCA_044239855.1 Sediminibacterium sp.
ATTGTTTATCTGCTGATTATTTTTTTCGCTTAAAATCCCCTCTTTTCCATGCGTTTATAAAATCTGCCCAAGCTGCCGGATTTAATACATTCATTGGGGGTATTTGACCGGCATAATAATACTTATTAGTCTGCTGCCTGATCTGGTAGTTCATGGCTTCACGCCCATCAGAAGGCAGTGTCTTCATAATTACGCTCAACATTTCGGGGCTGGTATTTTTACGCGCAATTTCATACGCATCGTCCGGCATGCGATTGTTTACAAAATCTCTTTCAAACTGCTCTCTGGTTGGCCTTGGCTTTAATATGGTTGCAGGTAGATAGCTGGTATCACTAATCAATAATTGAATAACACTGTACTGGTTCTCTTTTAAATTAGCCGGAATAAGAATGGTATTGTTTTTAAATCCAATACTTGAAAAGGTGATTTTATCGCCCTTCATTACCGCAATGGAAAATACCCCATCGTAGTTGGTAATCGTACCCCTTCCTCGTCCCTCCACAATAACACTGGCAGAAGGTACCCCTCTTAGGCTGTCTGCTGTCATAACCACTCCAAATAGCTGCACAATCGAATCTTTATATGGATTTGCCGATTCTTGCGCTGATAATGTATTTGAATGATAAAAAAACATTATAACAGTAAGATAAAAAAGTATTTTGTTATTCATAAGCGCTGTAGCTGTTACGATTGCAAAGGTACAATTTTGCTTCGTTGTTATTTAATATACGTAATTCGTAACAAAGTAAGGTGCTTGAATGTTAACTTTGCACTTTAATTTCTTTTTTAACAAAAACTTTCATGATGACAACTGAAGATATTTTAAAAGCCCTCAGCAATGTGCAGGAGCCCGATTTAGGGAAGGATTTGGTTACGTTGAATATGATCAAGGATATTGCAATTGACGGCAATAAAGTGAGTTTTACCATCATTTTAACTACCCCCGCGTGTCCTATGAAAGACATGATGCAGCGTGCAAGCGAAAATGCCATCAAATTACTGGTTAACAAAGAAGCGCAGGTTACGGTTAATTTCACCTCTAATACTTCCACTATTCGGAAAGATGACCAAAAAACGTTATCCGGGGTAAAAAATATTATTGCAGTTGTAAGCGGCAAAGGCGGGGTGGGAAAAAGTACCGTTTCTGCTAATTTGGCGCTGGCTTTGGCTGAAGGGGGCGCATCAGTCGGACTTATGGACGCTGATATTTATGGACCTAGCGTGCCAATTATGTTTGGCGTTAGAGGGGAACGTCCGATGATGAAAGAGGTAGATGGAAAAGGGGTTATCATTCCCCTGGAAAAGTTCGGGATTAAATTAATGAGCATTGGACTGCTGGTTGACGAAAAAAATGCAGTGGTTTGGCGCGGTCCGATGGCCAGTAGCGCCATTCGTCAGTTTGTAACCGATGTTGATTGGGGTGAATTAGACTATCTGGTGATCGATATGCCACCCGGAACCGGTGATATTCATCTGACTTTAATGCAAACGGTTCCTGTTACCGGCGTGGTGGTGGTTACTACTCCCCAAAATGTAGCCCTGGCCGATGCTAAAAAAGCCATTGCTATGTTCGGTCAAGCGCAAATAAATGTTCCAATTATTGGATTGGTAGAGAATATGGCCTATTTTACTCCTGCTGAATTACCGGAAAACAAATATTACTTATTCGGTAAAGAAGGAGGCAAAAAACTTGCGGAAGAATATGATTTACCTTTCTTAGGCCATGTTCCATTGGTGCAATCTATTAGAGAAGGCGGTGATGAAGGAGTGCCCGCAATGGTTGGAAATGACCAACTTAGCCAGGAGGCTTTCCGTGGATTCACTTCTTTAGCAGTAAGAAGTATTGCCCTCAGAAATGCCCATATCCCTTCCACTAAAATGATTGAAGTTATTGAATAAAAAGCATGTATAATATCTCTTATTTTAAAGCGAACAATCAGGAGGATGTGCTCGAATTCATGAAAGCACATCCATTTGTAGTTATATGTGGTATAGGGGAGGATGGGATGCCTGTAGCTACCCACTTGCCGGTAATGATGGTGGAACGAAATGATCAATTGTTTTTGCAGGCGCATGCCATGCGGAATCAAAAACATACCCTCGCCTTTGAAAAAAACAGCAATGTTTTAGTCATTTTTCAAAGCGCACATAGTTATATCAGCGCTAAATTATATGAACCTCAAAATGTAGCAAGTACCTGGAACTATTCAGCCGTTCATGCCAGTGGTATTGTTCATTTTTTAAATGAAGACGGACTTTACCAAGTGCTCAAAAATTTAACTGATCATTTTGAGGGGAGTACTGAATCTCCGGCATCTTTTAATAAATTAGCGGACTCCTATGTGCGTGAACATATGCGGGCGATTGTTGGTTTTGAAATTGAAGTTACCCACTTGCAAGAGGTGTTTAAACTGAGCCAAAACAAAAGCGATAAAACGAAAGAGCATATTATTCATCAACTAGAGAATGGCTCTGCAACCGAACAGCAGGTTGCTGCGGATATGAAAAAAATCAATACCACTATTGCTCACAAAAAATAAATAACATGAGGAGATTGATGCTTTTGTTTGTGGTAATGTTTGCTGCCTGTAAATCTACCAACCAGTCTATGAATACCATTCAAAGCACTACCCAATTTGATACTCAAGGCCATAGAGGTTGCAGAGGCTTGATGCCCGAAAACACGATTCCTGCAATGCTCCATGCAATTGACCTGGGAGTAACCACTTTAGAAACTGATGCCAGCATTACCAAAGACCGAAAAGTGGTATTAAGCCACGAACCTTTTTTTAATCATGATATTACAACAAAACCAAACGGACAATTGGTAACTGCATCAGAAGAACGTTCATTGAATATTTTTCAGATGAACTATGCAGAAGTTCAAAAATATGATGTTGGATTAAAGCCCCATCCACGGTTTAATCAACAGCAAAAAATAGCTGCTGTAAAACCTTTATTAGTCGATATGATTGATGCAGTAGAGGCGTATTGTGTAAGTAAACATAAAGCTCCGATTCAATACAATATCGAAACAAAAACACAGGCCGCAACTGATAATATGTATCATCCATCTCCCGAAGAGTTTGTTGAGGTATTGCTCGATGCTATTTATTTAAAAAAGATTGAAAACCGGGTTACCATTCAGTCTTTCGATATACGCACTTTGCAATATCTACACCAAAAAAACAAACACATCAAAACAGCATTGCTGGTGGAAGATTACGATAAAAAAACTTTTACAGAACAAATTGCATTGCTGGGATTTACCCCAACTATTTATAGTCCGCATTATACATTAGTGAATGCGGAGCTTATTAAAGTATGCAAGAAAAATAAGGTACTCATTTTGCCCTGGACGGTTAATGATTTACCTGCTATTCAAAAGTTAAAAGATATGGGAGTAGATGGCGTGATTTCTGATTATCCAAATCTTTTTGCAGGGCTAAAATAAAATTGATGTTTATGAAAAAAATTATTGTCACACTCGATGGATATTCTTCTTGCGGAAAAAGTACATTAGCTAAACAATTAGCACATGAACTGAATTATGTATTTATTGATAGTGGTGCTATGTACAGGGCCATCACTTTATATTGCTTGCGCAATCATATTGACTGGAATGATGATGTGGCCGTTCAGAAAGCTTTGCAGGAAATTAATTTAGACTTCTATTACAATACTGCAACAGGATCAAGCGATATGTTGTTGAATGATGAAAATGTGGAAGCATTGATACGCGATATGTTGGTGAGTGAGCATGTGAGTGAAGTGGCTGCAAACCAATATGTGCGACAATTTGGGGTTGCGCAGCAGCAAAAAATGGGCGAGAAAAAAGGTATTGTAATGGATGGACGAGATATAGGAACAACTGTATTTCCCAATGCCGAATTAAAAATATTTGTTACAGCCGACCCCGCTGTTCGGGTAGAGCGCAGATTTAAAGAGCTTTATGCCAAGAATCCAAATATAACAGTGGAGGAAGTACAAACAAACCTGGAAATGCGTGATTATATTGATAGCAACAGGGAATTCAGTCCTCTAAGAAAAGCAGAAGATGCTATTATACTCGACAATAGTAATTTAACAAGAGAAGAGCAGCTAAAGACTGCTCTTCAATGGGTTCGTAATAAAATAAGTGAGTAAACTAAATGATTTGCTCTGTTATTTTACCGGTTGTTTTATGTTTTAAAATCAATTTTTTAGTTCCATAGTGCGTCATTTCT
>JBIIAP010000235.1:0-4203 GCA_044239855.1 Sediminibacterium sp.
GAAGAGAAGGTTGCCTATTTACAAGTAATGAAATAGCAACTGAGTTACGGAAACAATTTGAAAAGCTGCAAATTCCAATTGAGCTTTATTCTGTTGAGGTAGAAACCATCAGAAAAGATATGCCCGACACAGATCCTCAAACAATCTATTTAAACTACAAATCTTTATTTGAGCCTAATCCATATTTGCCCGAACGGGTTAAAATTGAATTCAGTGTACGTTCACAGAATGATCCGAGCGACAATCGCGAAATACAAACCCTATTGAATAACTACTTTCCCAATGATATATATGGAGAGGAGTCTTTTATGGTTACAACCATACAACCCAACAGAACTTTTATTGAGAAAATCCTTTTACTACATGAAGAGTACAATCGAAAGGATGAGAGCAAAATGAGAACTTATCGAATGTCTCGTCATTATTACGACTTGTACCGAATTAATAAAGAATATTCAAATACATTATTTGACGTTTCATTTATTGAGCACATCATTGAACATCGCAAATTTTATTCTAGACTGAGGCATTTCGATTACAATTCACTTTGCATTGGTCAAATAGCAATCATACCTTCGGAAACTATACTAATAAAATTAAAAAGTGATTATGAAGAAATGGCTAAAGAAATGATGTATGGTGCTGTACCAACTTTTGCTGAAGTGGTCGATACTGTGAAAATAATTCAAGATGCCTTCAATCAAAGAGCGTAATGTTATTAACAGATATTATCAACAGCTTACCCGGTGCGCAATTTGGTGCGCAGTTCAAATATAACTAACTGATAATCAATGGAAAAATACCCTAAAATTAGTGTGGTCCAACCTACTAATACTCAATAGACTAAAAAGAGATATGGTATTTGTTGGTCTACGGCCAGCGTTATACAATCAAGATGATTTAATGGCACTGCGCGTAGCTGGCGGTGTAGATAAATTAAAACCGGGTATTACCGGTTGGGCGAAAATAAACGGTAAAGATGAAATTTTGATTGAAGAAAAAGTAGCTTTAGAAAAAGAATACCTGTTGCGTAAATCTTTTTTATTGGATGTCTCAATTGTGGTTAAAACATTTACCATTGTGTTGTTCAGTAAAGGGGTTGCATATTAAAATATATACTTAAACTTAAAATATGTAAATCCAGGAACTATAAGTTCTGGATTTTTTGTTTAAACCAGGTCTGAGTAGTTCTGGTTTTTTTGTTTCAGATCGGGATATTGAAGGACGGGTGGGGTGTTATTGTAAGCTTTCATATATAAGCATTCAATTAAAGAAGCTTTTTAGTATATTTATAATGTAATTCAAATTACAGTAATACAAATTGCGATATGATGAAATTCTATAACCGAGAGAAAGAACTTAGTTTGTTAAGTAGCATAGAAAAGCGATCCCATCAAGCGGCCCAGTTGACCTTTATGGTGGGCAGAAGACGTATTGGTAAAACAAGTCTTTTGGTGAAAGCACAAGCGCATACTACTTGTCTGTATTTTTTTGTTGCAAAAAAAAATGAATCCTTGCTGTGTGCAGAGTTTCAAGAAGTAATCAAGCAAAAACTCCAAATTCCCATTTTTGGTACATTAAACACCTTTCGCGATTTGTTTGGACTGTTAATGGAAGTTTCCAAAAAACAATCGTTTACTCTTATTATTGATGAATTTCAAGAATTTAGTTCCATAAATTCGTCCATCTATTCCGATATGCAAAATATATGGGACATTGAAAACTCAGGAAGTAAAATTAATTTAATTGCATGCGGTTCGGTATATTCCATGATGACCCGTATTTTTGAAAATGCCAAAGAACCTCTTTTTGGCAGAGCCACTCAAAGAATACATCTTAAAGCTTTTACAGTAGATACATTAAAAGAAGTAATAAACGATTATGTACCAACATATTCCAATGAAGATTTGCTGGCCTTTTACCTATTTACGGGTGGTGTGGCAAAATATGTTGAACTTTTGGTACAAGCAAATGCCTTTACTTTAACAGCCATTTTAGATGAAGTAGTTGCTGAAAACTCGTTGTTTTTGGAAGAAGGAAAAAATGTGTTGATTGATGAATTTGGAAAAGAGTACGGAAATTATTTTTCCATTCTTTCATTGATAGCTTCTGGAAAAACCTCCAGAACAGAAATAGAATCAATCATGGAAATACAAACTGGTGGTTTTTTAGATCGATTGGAAAATGAATATGGTTTGATTAGAAAAGTACGTCCTATATTAGCAAAACCCAATAGCAGAAATGTAAAGTATAGTGTAGAAGATAATTTTCTGAAATTTTGGTTTCGGTTTATTTACAAATATCGCTCTGCCGTTGAAATAGGTAATTTAGGATATATAAAAGAAATAATTAAACGCGATTATACAACTTATAGCGGAAAAATCTTAGAACAATATTTTACAGAAAAACTCATTAGCACCAAACAATACAATAAAATAGGTTCCTATTGGGAACGCAACAATCAAAACGAGATAGATATTGTCGCTATTAATGATATAGAGAAAAAGGTTTTATTTGCTGAAGTTAAAAGAAATCAGGATAAGATAAACATTGAAAAATTAATTGAAAAATCGCAAAATTTATTGCCTCAATTCAAAGAGTACCAAATTGAATATCAAGGTTTTTCTTTGAAAGATATGTAAAAATATATTAATGTAATTGCACCCAACGGGTTTTCATCGTTACAAGATTATTAGCCATGCTTTTTTTACAAAGCTGCTGGCTTATTAATAATTTATATCGCATACTAAATTAAAGTGGCTCAGTTACGCCGGAATGGCAGTCCTTAATATACTTTATAGGTGGCTCACTTTGTCGGAATGGTAACACGCCAATTAAAACTTACCCCATAAAATGACCACTATTGACTGGCTCACTTTGTCGGAATCACTGGCTCACTTTGATCGCAATATGCATTTCCTATAAATGCAAAATGAAAAGCCTTTAATGTACACAATTGAATTCATGGTTTTTGCTCCATTGTCTGATCATGGAGCTACGCAGGTTTAAAAACAGGCAAAATGTTATACTCAAAGTATAAGAATAGGATTAAAAATAAACCGGTAAAATGAAATTTGTTTCATCGTGCTTCAGCTGTGAGTCCCTGAAAGTAAAGTTTGGTTTTGAACGGTATGATTGGGTGGCTTCAAAATCTAGATGATAATGATCGAAGGTTTAGTTATTTGAGTTGGGTGCTTCAAACAAAAGGTTTTACTCATTTGCATGGAAAAAATAGAAAAGTTCATGCATTCTTGAATTTTTTCCATAACTTTGCCTCATAATCGATGAAAGCATTACATCAATATATTAAGCCTGGTGCAGTATATCGTCGCTCTGACCTGGAATATTTTTCTACGGCTATTGATCGTCATTTGTCACAATTAGTTCAAAAGGGTTCGCTTTTACGCTTAAGTCACGGGTTGTATTACGCACCTCAACTTTCTAAGTTTGGAGTTTTACCGCCTAATGATGCCGTGCTAGTGGAACGTTTTTTAAAAGATGATGAATTCTTAATCCTATCCCCAAATTTATTTAATTCATTAGGTTTGGGACTTTCACAGCTATACAATACTTCATGGGTATACAATCATAAACGAAAGGGTGAGTTTATATTAAACGGAAAAAAATTCGAATTCAAGCTTAAATCATCTTTCCCTACTAATCTGACCAAAGAGTTTTTATTTGTAGAGCTGTTAAATACTTTGGAAGATTTAATTGAAACCCCCGAATTGTCCAAAATCCATAATAAAATCAAAGACTTTGATTCAAAAGTATTAGTCCAAATGTCACAAAAGTATGGTTCAGGTCGAAGCAGGAAAATTTTGAAATCGATCTTGCGTAAAGATTTAAATTATGCTTGATTTTATACACAATGATCCTGAGTTTGGGAATTTAATTGCTATTGTGTCATCCAAATTAGGTGTCGACGAGACCCTTGTCGAAAAAGACTATTGGATCATGCATGCACTATACTCTTTACAGCACCAGCAAATCGAGTTTGAATTAAAAGGAGGCACGTCGCTTTCAAAAGGGTTCGGTTTAATTCATCGATTTTCTGAAGACATTGATATTCATATTAAAACCAATTTTGGCTTTGAAGTTGAAGGAAGAGAGGATAAACGAAGAGTGATAGAAGCACGGAAGCAGTTTTATGATTACCTGGCAGAAAATATAAGTATAGATGGAATTATTCGAGTTGAAAGA
>JBIIAP010000236.1:0-4194 GCA_044239855.1 Sediminibacterium sp.
TGCGTTTATGTTACCATCTTTTTATCAAGACGAGTTGATTGAGGCGGGTTGCGACGAAGCAGGAAGGGGTTGTTATGCCGGACCCGTTTTTGCTGCAGCTGTTATACTTCCCAAAGACTTTAAACACCATTTACTGAATGATAGTAAGCAGGTGGGCGAAAAACAAAGATGGGCATTGAGAGAGGTAATTGAATCGCATGCCATTGCCTGGTCGGTGGCCAGTATAGATGCGGAAGAGATAGATCAAACCAATATCTTAAAAGCCAGTATAAAAGCCATGCATCTGGCCATTGCGCAGTTAAAAACGAAGCCGGGTTTTTTAATTATTGATGGAAATCGCTTCACCCCGTATAAAAAGATTCCTCATTTATGCATTGTGAAGGGTGATGGGAAGTATGCGTCTATTGCGGCTGCAAGCATTTTAGCCAAAACGTACAGAGACACTTACATGGAAAAGATTCATGCCCAGTTTCCCCAATACGGATGGAACAAAAACAAAGGATATGGTACATTAGAACATCGTATTGGGATTGAAAAAAACGGGCTATGTATTCACCACCGAAAAAGTTTCAACATTTCTGTAAAACAAATGACGTTAGATTTTTAGTGATTGTCCCAGGCACCTGCGCCTAAACGAATCAATTCATACTCATCTTTGGTACAATCTACAATAGTTGACGGAATCATTCCGCCATTGCCCCCATCTACAACAATATCTACCAGTTTTTCAAAGTTTTCGTGCATTAGTTCCGGATCGGTATATTCTTCCACCATATCTCCCGGTAAGGATGCCGATAAAAGTGGATGTCCTAAATCCTTAACAATAGTTTGCGCAATTAAATTATCGGGGATCCTCAATCCAATAGTGCTTTTTTTATTTTGTAAAAGTTTAGGCACTTCTTTGCTTGCATTTAATATAAAGGTATAGGGGCCGGGTAAATAGCTTTTAAGTAACCGATACAAGGGGGTATTAATTGGTTTACAATATTTACTAAGATCGCTTAAATCGTTGCAAATAAAACTCAGTTGTGCTTTTGCGGGATCCACTTGTTTAATCCTTGCGATACGTTCAATTGCTTTAGGCTGAAAAATATCGCATCCTAACCCATAAATGGTATCTGTGGGGTAAATGATGATTCCGCCAGATAACAAACAATCTATAATTGTTTTGATGTGGCGTGGATTGGGATTTTCGGGATGTACATGCAACAACATACGTAAAGTTACTTTAAAAAAAGAAGACGGCCTTGTGCCGTCTTCGCTTGTTTGTAACCCCAGGTTTAAGAAATTATTAGCACAACAAATAGTCACCATCTGTTATGCTTCTACAAGTAAAAGTATAGCACCACTGTCTTTATAAAAAGGTAGCAAATACCTGTTTTTATACCGTGTAAAAACGGAAAAAAACAGGTATAAATACGTGTTGTCTGCTATTGAAATACTTCTAAATTTGATTCAACACTTTTATCAACTAATCCTATATACTTATTTTTATGATCAAGATTGCGTTAATAGATCATCAGGTACTCATGCGCAAAGGGCTGGCATTAATGATCAACGGCTTCAATAATTGCTCGGTTACCTTAGAAGCCAATCATGGGCAACATTTTATATCGTTACTCCAGCAACATAAACACCCCCCGGATTTGGTGATATTAGATATACACTTACCGGTAATGGATGGGTTTGAAACTGCTTTGTGGATTAGCCAGAACTTGCCTGAAACAAAAATTATTACTTTAACCAGAGAGCAAGATGAACGCTCTATTATTACGATGCTACAACATGGCGCAAAAGCATATATGCTTAAAAATATAGAGCCCGATGAATTTAATAAAGCCTTGTTAGATGTTTATACTAAAGGGATGTACATCAATGATATACTCTACAAAAATTTGGTGCATACCCAGCATAATGGTGCAGCAGAAACCCAGGATGCCTATTTGCAACTGATGAATTTACCCGAACGGGAGAAAGACTTTTTAAAGTGGGTTTGCACAGAAAAAACATTGAAACAAATTGCTGTAGAGATGCATGTTAGCCCCCGAACCATTGATGGTTACAGAGACCAACTTTTCGAGAAAATAAAGGTTTCGAGCAGAATTGGTTTGGTGCTTTTTGCAATAAAAAACCAGCTGGTTAAGTTATGATTTGATTTCCCAAACTTCTCTTCCACGAATCAACTTGTCTAAATCACCCTTGCCTTTAGCAGCAATGGTTTCTTCAACCTGAAGTGCCATCATTTCTTCATAAGTTGGGCGTGCTGTTTCATAAAACACACCGAATGGACGTGGGTAATGACCGCCTTCCTTATTCGGATTATCGAACATGCGAATGAGTACTTGTGCTTTGTAGAAATCCTTTTCATCATGTACCCAAAGATCTTCTGCAGTAAAGTCTTTGCCTAATTCTACCACTTCTGGTTTAAAGCCATTTAAGCGAATTCCTTTGTTTTGGGTAGCACCAAAAATCATTGGTTTTCCGTGTTCTAAAAAGAGCGCTTCTTCTGCTTTTGTAGATTTTTCGGTGAATATTTCAAATGCGCCATCATTAAAGATGTTACAGTTTTGATAGATTTCTAAGAAAGAAGATCCTTTGTGTGCATTGGCACGTGTAAGCATGTATTGTAAATGCTTGGGATCTCTATCCATAGAGCGGCCAATAAAGCTGGCATCAGCCCCCATCGCCAATGCCAATGGGTTAAACGGATGGTCAATACTGCCGAATGGAGTACTTTTAGTGATTTTATTTTCTTCTGAAGTAGGAGAATATTGTCCTTTTGTTAAACCATAAATCTGGTTATTGAACACCAACAAGTTTACATCAAAATTTCTTCTCAATAAATGAATAGTGTGGTTACCACCAATACTCAAACTATCTCCATCACCAGAAACAATCCAAACACTTAATTCCGGACGAGCCGCTTTTAATCCACTGGCAATAGCCGTAGCTCTACCATGGATACTATGCATACCATAAGTATTCATGTAATAAGGGAAACGGCTACTACAACCAATTCCACTAATAATAGCAATATTTTCACGAGGCACACCAATAGTTGGCATTACTTTTTGCACTTGTGCAAGAATAGAATAATCGCCACAACCCGGACACCAACGCACTTCCTGGTCAGTTACAAAATCTTTTGATGTTAGGGTCGGAATATTTAGTGTTTCTGCGCTCATTATTGCAATAATTAATGGTGATTATTACTTATTTCAGTACTTAAAGGTACTAAATGTAGCTGAAAAAATATAAGTTTTCAACTAGGACTTCATCAATTCTTCCCAATATTCGGCGGCTCTTCTGGTATGTGGAATTACGATGGTACCCCCTACAATATTGGCTACGGCAAATATTTCATACATCTGCTCGGTTGTTACGCCTAATTCAAAACTCTTCCCTAAATGATATTTAATGCAATCATCGCAACGCAAAACCATACTGGCTACTAATCCCAGCATTTCTTTCGTTTTACGGTCTATGGCTCCATCTTCATACGTATTGGTATCAAGATTCCAGAGGCGCTTCATCACTAAATTATTCTTTTCTAAAATAACTTCATTCATCCGCTCGCGATAGGCGTTGAATTCATTAACCATTTCACTCATACAATCAATTTTATGCTGCAAAAATACATCAGTGGTCGTTTGCACTGAACATTTCTTTGTACTTTAACTGTCTGAATCAAGTCAAAATTCAAAATTCAAAAGTCAAAAGCTAAAAATAGAGCACATGAAAGCAGTTTGGGTATTAATCCTGTTGCCAATTATAGGATGGAGTCAACAAGGGACTGAATTAGTAAAAGTGACCGATTTGCTAAAAGTTAAGCAAATGAGTGGATTGAGTATTAGTCCCGATGGCCAGAAAGCCGTATTTGTTTTGAACAGCATTGAACAGGAGGCAGACAGTAAGTGGGAATATACATACAACAATCGAATTTACATAGTACCTACCAATGGTGCTGAAGCACCCAAAGCATTAACGGCGCGCGAAAGTGCTTCACAACCCACATGGAGCCCCAATGGTAAACAATTGGCTTTTGTAAGAGTTGCCGAGAATAAACCACAGATTTTTTTACTGTCATTAGAGGGAGGAGAAGCCGTTCAACTAACAAAATTTAAGTACGGAGCCAGTAATCCAGTTTGGAGTCCGGATGGAACGAAATTGCTGTTTACTGCATCAGTACCTTTA
>JBIIAP010000237.1:0-4176 GCA_044239855.1 Sediminibacterium sp.
GGTGGTCAAATTGTAGACAAACAAATTGGAGCTGTGCCTAAGTCTGTATTGGTTAAGAAAATTGAGGCTCATATTTAATTTAACCAAACCAATTAATAAAAACGTGAGTGAAATAAATAGCATTTCTCTCACGTTTTTTTGTTTTTAAAGATTCAACAACTATTAAAGTCGGGTAATTAATATTGTACTTAATAATCCTAAGAGTTGGAATTCATATAATCTTTACCAATTTCGACATTTGACTTTTACTTTCGAATTTTTGACTTTTTACTTTTGACTTTTCCCCGTACCTTTCGAACTTAAACATTGCTAACTAGTCTATCATGGAAAGATTTCAAGGAATCATAGGAATAATTTTAATTTTAGGTATTGCATTTTTATTTTCAAATAACAAAAAGAAAATCAATTTCAGGTTAGTAATAAGTGGAATAATGCTTCAAATATTTATTGCTATAATGGTACTTAAAGTACCTCCGGTTACCCGTTTTTTTCAACTATTGGGTAAGGGTATGGAAAAAATAGAACGTTTTGCCAGAGAAGGGGTAGCTTTTGTTTATGGAGGTATTATGGTAAATACACCAGCAGGTGTTAAGAATTTTGGAGAGAGTGGCTTTGTATTTGCATTTAGCGTAACTGCAACCATCATATTAGTTTGTGTTCTAGTTGCTATTCTATATCATTTTGGTGTTATGCAATTTATTGTATCAGTTATTGCTAAAGCCATGAATTTTATTATGCGCGTTAGTGGTGCAGAAGCATTAAGCAATGTTGCGAGTGCATTTGTGGGTCAAGTGGAGGCGCAAGTAATGATACGTCCCTATTTAAGTACCATGACCAAAAGTGAATTATTAGCTAGTATGAGTGGTAGTTTGGCTTGTATTGCTGGAGGTATTTTAATTGTTTATGCTAATATGGGCGCCAGAGCAGAATACCTATTAACTGCCAGTTTAATGGCGGCCCCAGGTGCGTTGGTCATATCAAAAATTGTATTCCCTGAAACCGAGGAATCCCAAACAATGGGTAAAGTAAAATTAGAAGTAAAGAGCCCTTACAGCAATTTAATTGATGCTATTTCACATGGTGCTAGTGATGGGATGAAAATTGCTGTAAACGTAATTGCAATGTTAATAGGCTTCATTGCACTAATCGCATTTATCAACTGGGGAATGGGCAAAATCATTCCAGGTATGACTTTAGATGTAATTTTCAGTAAAATATTCTATCCAATGACTTGGGCAATGGGTGTTCCGAATCAAGATATTGCCAATGCGGCTTCCTTACTTGGACAAAAATTGACCATCAATGAGTTTGTAGCTTTCAATAATTTAACCACTAAAGCCATTCCTATTGTTACTGAAAAAGGTCTGTTGATCGTTAGTATTGCCATTTGTGGTTTTGCCAATTTTAGCAGTGTCGGAATGCAAATTGGTGGAATTGGTGAACTTGCCCCTACAAGAAGGGCAGATCTTGCTAAACTGGGCTTAAAAGCTTTACTGTGTGGTACATTAGCCTCCTATTTATCTGCTACAATTGCAGGCATATTGATGTCGTAGTATAAATAAGCTTAAACAACACAGAACAGTAAGTAGATTTTTATCATCTATGATTTTACTGAATTTTTCTACGGTTCTCTTTCGTAACTTTGTTACAAATAAGAGCAGATGAGTTCCTCCGCAATATCAGTATTAATAAGTGCAGAAAAAGACCCGGTTTTACAATCAATAGGAAATAAAGTAATCGCAAAACAAAGAATTTCATTCGATGAAGGGGTTCAACTTTTTGAAAGAGGTTCCTTATCTTTTTTAGGTGCATTAGCCAATTGGGTTCGTGAAGAAAAACATGGTAATAAAACTTATTTCAATAGAAATTTCCATATAGAACCAACTAATGTTTGTGTTTTTTCATGTGCATTTTGTTCCTACTCCCGGCTCTATTCAAATAGAGAAGAGGGTTGGGAATTAAGCGTCGAACAAATGATGCATATAGTTAAAAGTTATGATGGGAAACCGGTAACTGAAGTACATATTGTTGGCGGAGTTCATCCTAAAATGACTTTATCATTTTTTATTGAATTATTGAAAACAATAAAAGCACACAGACCAGATTTACATATCAAAGCTTTTACCCCTGTAGAGTTAGATTATATGTTTAGGAAAGCAAATGTATCTGTTGAAGAAGGTATGCGAATGGCGCATGAGGCCGGATTAGATTCATTGCCCGGAGGTGGTGCCGAAATCTTTCATGAAGAAATTAGAAGCAAAATATGTGCAGATAAGGTGGATGCAACAGGATGGCTTAAAATACATCAAACAGCCCACCAATTAGGAATGCATAGCAATGCAACTTTGTTATATGGACATATTGAATCTTATGTACACAGAGTAGACCACATGGATAGATTGCGGAACCTACAGGATGAAACTAAAGGGTTTAACACATTTATCCCGTTAAAATTTCGTAACAAGGACAATGACATGAGTGATATTCCGGAATCGTCTATCATTGAAGACATGCGGATGTATGCTGTTTCCAGAATATACATGGACAACTTTCCTCATATTAAAGCATATTGGCCAATGTTGGGCAGACAAAACGCTCAACTTACCCTATCGTTTGGGGTAAATGATATTGATGGAACCATTGATGATTCCACAAAAATATATGCAATGGCCGGAAGTGAAGAACAATCACCCACAATGAGTACAGCAGAATTAGTACGCTTAATTCAACAGGTGAATCGTCAGCCTATAGAAAGAGGAACATTATACAATGAAATAAGAGATTTCTCAAAAATTGATCCATCCAGTCTGGAAACAGATGTTTTGATGAATTAACATTCACTAAGTCCAAGAGGAATTTGAACAGCCAACCCGCCGTCGGCTGTTTCTTTGTATTTGCTATTCATATCCAGCGCTGTATTCCACATAGTGGCAATTACTTTATCCAGACTAACCAATGCAAAATCAGGTGTACTTTGCAATGCCAACTGAGAAGCGGTTATGGCTTTAATTGCCCCCATTGTATTTCTTTCGATACATGGTATTTGAACCAGTCCGCCAATTGGGTCACAAGTCAACCCCAGATGATGTTCCATGGCAATTTCAGCGGCCATAAGTACTTGCTGCTGAGTTCCACCCATACAGGCAGTAAGCGCTCCAGCAGCCATTGCAGAAGAAACACCAATTTCAGCTTGACATCCACCCATTGCTGCAGATATTGTAGCGCCTTTTTTAAAGATGCTGCCAATTTCAGAAGCAGTTAATAAAAACTGAACAATTTTACTATTGGTTTCTCCCTCTCCAAATGCAATATAATATTGTAAAACAGCTGGAATTACTCCTGCAGCCCCATTAGTAGGAGCAGTTACCACTCTCCCAAATGAAGCATTTTCTTCATTAACCGCTAAAGCAAAACAACTTACCCAATCTAAAATATATTGAAACGAACTGCCTCCCGATTTAACTGCATTTAACCATTCTGGATAGTTATGATAAGATTGATTATTCAGTAATTTTCTATTTAAATCAAACGCTCTGCGCCTCACATGTAGCCCTCCGGGTAATATGCCTTGTGCATAGCATCCTCTAAAAATACAGTCGCGCATGGTATACCAAATGTTCATTACTTCCTTTGTGGTATCTTCTTCCGAACGCCAGGCTAATTCATTTTCTAACACCACTTCATGAATTGCGAGACCAGTTTTTCTGCACCAATGTAATAAATCAGCAGCGGTATTGATAGGAAAAGGTAATTCAACAGCATTTGCACTGTTATTTAGCTCATTTTCTCCTTCTTTAACAATAAACCCTCCTCCTACAGAAAAATAGGTTTCAGACCATTGCTCCCCACTTTTAGTTTCAATTAAAAAGGATAATCCATTTGGATGATATGGCAGAGATTCATGGTATAAAAATTGCAAGTTTTCTTTTAAAGAAAATGGAATCAATAATTTACTCCCTAATGAAATTTGCTGATTTTCTTTAATTTGATTGAATTTCGGAGAAATGCTGCTTACATCAATGGTTACCGGATCCTCTCCGCATAAACCCATCAGCACTGCAATATCCGTTCCATGTCCCTTACCGGTTTTAGCTAGAGAACCATACAGCAAAACAGTTATAGTAGCAATATTTTCGAGAGAGGTAATTGACTCAATACTTTGTAAAAAACGTAAGG
>JBIIAP010000238.1:0-4174 GCA_044239855.1 Sediminibacterium sp.
CATGCAGTATTACTATCTATATTTTGTACTTTTTCGTTATTCATTTTTAAAAGTTTATAAGGATAAAATCCAAGGTAAAATAATGTTTGCCATAAAAAATCCACCAATCATAAAACAAATGGTTGCAACGAGTGATGGCCATTGTAAATTACTCAATCCCATAATAGCATGGCCGGATGTACATCCGCCAGCATATCTTGTTCCGAAACCAACTAAGAAACCTCCCACAATCATTATAAAAAAACCGCGAAGGGTTAATAGGGAGCTAAAACTAAAAAGCTCTGGTGGTAATTGACTACTATACGTATTGATTCCATAGGAGGCAAGTTCAGATTTCAATGCAGTGCTCACTTCAATAGGAGCGTCTGTAGACAAATATTGTGTAGCTAAAAATGCGCCTACAAATATGCCTCCTACAAAAAAGAAATTCCAGATCTCTTTTTTCCAATCATATTGGAAGAATTTAATGTTTGCAGGAAAGCATGCAGCACAGACATGTCTTAAATTAGAAGAAATACCAAATGTTTTATTTCCTAAAATAAGCAGTGCAGGCACAATTAATCCGATGATAATACCGGCAACATACCAAGGCCAGGGTTGTTGGATTGTTTCGATCATATTGTTGTTTTTTGGTTATTTGTTATAAAATTTTTTAATTGGCTTGAATGGTCCATATTTATGTTGGCTTTCAGGGAAATTATCTGCGTAAGGAGCAAATGCAAAGTCAATTGGTTTCTTATCATATTTTGGCCAATCTTTTGATTGATCTTTATGAGGTCTAGGTTGGCTATTCACAAATGCTGCTACATCCCAACATTCTTCTTCCGTTAACTTTGGGTTTTGATGCGAGGTAAGCTGAAAAGGCATATTGTTTTTTACATAGCCTGCAAAATTACTTATTCTATACAAGCCCGCTCCGTCATTATAACTATTGGGCCCCCATAATGGAGGATAGGCGTATTCCAGATCGTTTGGCGTTAATTGTCCTTCTCCATTAGCACCATGACAGCTTTGACATTGTGCTACATATACCGTTTGTCCTTTTTGGGGATCCGCTGCTCGATCTAAATAGGTTAATTTTTCAATTCCTGATCCATGAGGTTTCTCCCCTTTTTTAACATCTTTTCCCAGCCACTTGATATAAGTATAAATAGCTTTAAATTCTCTACTATTACTATCTAATGCTGTGCCATTTAAGCTACGCTCCATACAATCTGCTACGCGTTTATAAATACTTTCTATTTGACCACTTCTATCCCTAAATTTTGGGTAAGTCGAAAATACTGCTCCATAATTATTGCCCCAAGCTTTTGCACCCGCTTGTAAATGACAGTTTTGACAATTCATTCCATTTGTGATTTGAGCAACGCTACCTTTAGGCCCTAAATACTTTGAAGTATGCGCAATCAACTCTTGTCCATATATTACTAATTTACGTTCTTCTCCAATAGTACTGTTGTCGATATAAATACTAGGTGCCACCCAAGTACTATCTGTTTTTTTAACAATTGCACCTTTGGGTTTAGCATAATCTCCGCTAATAAAAACTACTAGAAAATAGAGCCCTATAGCCACTAGGACACCTAACATTACTAGATATATCTTCTTCATTAATTTTTTATTTCGGTCTTCAATTGAATCTAATTTCTATATTTTACAGCCTACTTATCTAAAATCATAGGTTGTACCCTGTAATTGTGTTAACAAGGTTGGTGATTGATCTGTTGCTATTGTTCTTCCCTCTAGTTTTGGTGCAACAGGAGAATTGGTTGCTAAATAATCTGTTATAACCTGGTGTAAACTAATGGAAGTAGCAACTGGATTTTTCACTTTCTCCATTCTGCATAAGGTATCATTTGGATCGCCTTCTCTTTCACATGCCACCATTCGATACAATTTATTTTGATCCAATGCCTGTCCTTTAATTTTAACTGAATTGACTCTTTGTCCTTTTGGCTTACCAATGGTACAATTTACTTCCATACCTGCAAAACGTACAAACCAACCTCCAAATCTTTTACTTGGATCAATCGCAAAAGCATTTTCTAGCTCTTTTTCCAACCAATCTAAAATTTGTGCACCCGTTACTTCTCCTGTTTTTGCCGTAGAATCTACAGGCAACATATTCCATAAAAACTCATTGGTAATTGCCACCTGATTTTTATTCTCTGGGATAGCCAAAGGTTGACAAAATCTAAAGCCGTTACTTAATGCTATATCTGGTTTAAACTTCCACATCACAGCATCAGTTATTAAATTATCCATGGGTGTTTCTAAAACAAAATAGCGTACCAAAGGTGTTTTAGTATAGCCAATTACTTTTTTCAGCTCATTTTGATAAGGAGCAGCTAATTGTTCAACAAGTGCCAATGTACTTTTATCTGCAGGATATAAAACAGGATCAACATCCATTAATTCGTATTCGTAAGAACCGATGCCACCGTTTTTAACTTTTATAGTTAGTCTTCCTAAAAAAGAACCAAATGCCCCACACTCAATCACTTTAGTATACTTGCCTTCAATTGGAACTCTAACACGCTCGTGTGTATCGGCACCTATAATAAAATCTGCTCCAGCCACACGAGCATCATTGGCAAGTCCTACTTGTTGGGCTAGCCCCATATGTGTTACTACAAATATAATACCACAGCCCTCCACTTCTTTTAAGTACTGAATATACTTAGCAACATTATCTGTAGCGTGAGAAAATCCAATCCCTTCGCTATATGCAGGTGATTGTCTTTTAGGAACCAAATGGTCTGTGTAGCCAATAAACCCAACTTTAGCACCGGCAATATATTTAATCCAATAAGGAGGATAAATCAATAAACCATTATCAGCATCATTCGTCTTATGCCACATATTGGCACAAATTTTTGCTGCAGTTGAATGCCCCATATCATAGAGCATTTTTTTCTTTTTATAAACTACTTCCCAGTTTCCCGGCAAAATCAGATCATAATTAAACGCATTCATTAATGGAATCAGCGCCTCTCCTTCCGATAAAGAAGCCACTCCGTGTCCATGAAAATAATCGCCTCCATCATAAAGTATATTTTGAGGGTATTTAGCTCTTAATTGGTCGATCATAGTTTTTAAGACTGCTAGCCCACCCCTTTTTTTATAGACGGCCATACCCTTTTCCCAAAAGAATTCATCATGCGTGTGAATTTGTGCATGCAAGTCGGTAGTAATAAAAATACTAAACTCATTACCGAATTGTTCATCAAAAGTTGTGGTTGCTGGATTGGATTCATTGTCTAAATTACCTGCCATTTCACTAGCATTTGCACGACTACTAATTGCTAGGGCGCCTGGTATACCCATACCTAATATAGTTGCATTTTTTAGAAAACTCCTCCGATCGGCATTGTTACTTTTCATATTGGCATTCTTTAGAGCATGAAAGTCAGCTTATTTATTAATAAATCAAGTGACTTTTATCACATTGGTCTACAAGTTGACCTGAACAATTAAAAATGGAAATTTAAAATAAGGTTAAAATGTCCCATATCCGCTTTATTGATGTAATATTTAGGATTGTTATAAGTGTCTTCAACGGCATCCTTATAAAAATAAATTAGTTGCGCCTCCCATCCTTTCCAAAACCCATTAAAGGCGTATCGTGCGTCAAGATTGTATTGAATATAAGCAGGGAAGCTGTATTTATTCATGGCAAAATTCAGCATGTCCGGTAAATCATAATATCCAATCCCCAAATTTAACTGAAGAGGTAGTTTTTTAGCAATAAATTTAGATTTCACTACATAAGCATTTAAGTCTCCCATACCTTCATTACGCTCGCCCAATAAAAAAGTATAAAAAGGATCTCGCCCCCATTCTCTAGGCATAAGGTAACGGCCTTGTTTAGTAATTCTGGTAAAATTTATGGAATGATCCCATGGGCCTTTTTTCCTACCCAATCTGGCACCTAAAACAAGTGAAGATTGATTGGGATTAAAATAGGTTTTATCAATGAATTCATTACCGCCTGCATTTACCACTTGCTGTGAAATAATTTGCACTCCATAGTAAATGGGACTTTTAGTAGTTGGTGTTTTATCAAACTGAATCAAACTACTGTTAAAAATATTTTCAACATATTGATTCCATAACTGCAATCGGTGATTTTTTATTAATTCAAATTCAGACCCGATAAGCGCAACCCCTTTAG
>JBIIAP010000239.1:0-4173 GCA_044239855.1 Sediminibacterium sp.
TATTTCAAGATAGAAATGAAGATATTTGGGTAAGTGGAAGAGGTGCTTCCGCAATTACCACCGATCCTTCCCTCACCTATTACACAACTACTAATGGATTATATGGAGGTGTGGGAGGCATAACCAGATTAAATGGTAGACTATATGTTAAAACTAGTAATGATTTGTTTGAGTTAGTTCCACCCAAAAACAACTTCGGATCAATCACTTTTAAATCTCAGGGTGTAAATGAGGCCGGAAATGATTTAAGTATATTTAACGACCAACTTATAACAAGCAATAATTACAATATCAAAAGTTCAAAGAATGCAAAAACCAGTATCATAAAAACACAATATTATACCAGTGCATCTCGACAAAGTTTACTAAACAAGCAGTTATTATTTTCATCAGGTAAAGGCTTAACGCTTCATACCTTTCAAAACAATAGATGGAAAGAAGTAGTATTAACCAACAATATTAAAAATTATATAGCAAATTTTACAGAGTCTGAACCGGGTATTTTGTTACTAAATACGGCTGATGGGCCAATGAGTTATAACTACATACAAAACGGTACAGGAACATTTCATCCATTGATTTCTAATAAGAAATTTGGGAAGTCGAATAATTTTCGTTTTTTTCAGGCAGGCAGCAATCAATATTATGCTTTTGATTCAAGCTTTCACATATATTCTATCGATAGCAAAAACTATCAATTAAAATATACAGGATGGAGTTTAGACAGTTTGGTTAAAGATGATTTGTTATCAATAACCTATAACAAAGAATCTGGAAATAATTGGGTGAAAACATTAAAAGGATTATTTAAAGTACAAATTGCACCAACTCAAACTCCTTTAGTTACAAAATATCCATTTGAAAAAGTAAACATGTCGGAACTATCAAACGGATTTTATGCGGAAGGAAAAGACGAAAATGAAATTGTATGGATAGGCTCACAAGATGATAAACTATTCAGATATGTACCTTCTATTGCAATAAAAAAGAAGTCAACCGTTTATAGTGCATTAATTTCGGCAGTATATTTTCGGGATTCTGCTATCGCCCTAAGTAATCAAAACATTCCTTTTAGTAAAAACCAGCTCACGTTTGAAGTATCGTATCCTGTATTTGGCAATGAAAATAAAATTCTATTTAGTTACTGGTTAGAAGGCCAAGATAAGGATTGGGGTAATTATACGAGTGATTCTAAAAAAGAATACACCAATCTTAGAGAGGGTAAGTACACTTTACATGTGAGGGCAATAGATGAAAGTTTACAGGTTAGTAAGGAAGCCTCTATGCAGTTTACAATATTACCCCCCTGGTACAGAACATGGTGGGCATACTTAATTTACTTAATCATCTTAGGCTACGGTATTTATTTGTTTGGGAAATATCAATCTAAGAGATCGTTAGACAAGGCCGAAAACGAAAGGAGATCAGATGAATTGAAAGCTGCTAAAGATTTTCAACAAAGTATGTTGCCCAAAACATTACCAGCTAGATCAGATTTAGACATCGCAACGCTTTTAAGATCATCTACAGAAATCGGGGGCGATTACTATGATTTTTTTGAGCAGCAAAATGGTGAATTATTTGTTGTTTGTGGAGATGCAACCGGACACGGAATCATTTCTGGTATGATGGTATCTATTGCAAAAGCGGGCTTGAATGGCATTTCTTCCAATTCACCCAACGACATTTTGAAGCAACTAAATAAGGTTATCAAAAAAGTAGATTTAGGTACCATGCGCATGAGCTTGAATATTTTAAAAATCAGCCATTCGAGTGTAACGTTTAGTTCCGCAGCAATGCCTCCAATATATTACTACAATTCCATACAAAAGAAAGTGGAAGAGATAGAACTGAGTGGACTACCATTGGGAGGATTGAGAGAGGAGTATTTTGATGAAACAGAAAGGTCATTTAATGCTGGAGATGTTATCGTATTAATTTCAGACGGACTACCAGAAGCGCCGAATAATGCGGGCGAACTGTTCGACTATCATAGGGTACATCAAGTAATTGAACAATGTGCTGAAAAAAATGCAACAGAAATTAAAGACCAACTGATTAATGCTGTTGACGCCTGGCTGAAAGGAAAAAACAATCCCGATGATATTACCATCATTGTCATAAAAAAATCAATGTAATTAAAAAATAAAAATATCACCCTATGAACCACACACTTAAAAACCACCAAAATGGATAAACCAACAATTGAACTAAAACTACCGGTGATACCCGATATGGAGTTGATAGCAACCCATACGGCAGAACTGATAGGCAATCACATGGGTCTAACAGAAGAACAATCTTCGGAGATAAGCATGGCGCTTATTGAAGCTTGCATTAATGCATTTGAGCATTCGCTATCAACTAATAATGTATTTATACACTTTATTATTGATGATGAATCTTTAATCATTAAAGTAATTGATCAGGGTATTGGATTCGATAAGTCGAAAGTAGAGATACCCAAAATAGAAAACAAGCTGGGTGGAGAAAGAAAACGCGGCTGGGGACTGGAATTAATAAAAGCATTAGTAGATTCAGTAGAGTTTGAATCTACAGAAGATGGTACAACTGTAACAATGATTAAAAAGAAAAATATATGAACGATTTCAAAATTATAATAAAGCAAGTTAATGACATTACTGTTATTGCAACAGAAGGATACCTTAACAATGTAGGTGGCGAAAAAATTTCGAGCGTATGCTATGAAAAGATGTCGGAAGGTAAAAATAAATTTTTACTAAACATGGGCGGAACAAAAGTAGTAAACAGCATTGGTGTTTCTATATTAATTGAAATCATTGAAAAACTGCAGCAAGTAGATGGGAAACTAGGCTATTGCAATTTAGCCCCAATTGTAAGTAAAACATTTAATATTATGGGGATCACCAAATACTCTACCATTTTCGACAATGAAGAAGAAGGGGTAAAATCTTTATAATTGATTAACAGATGCCAAAGGACGAACTGCTTTTAAAGCAACTGGAGTTAGAAACGCTATTAGAAATTACCAACACATTGCTTGAATTTGAAAATGTTCAAGAGCTGTTACAGGAAATTCTACATAAGGCATGTAGTATTTTGGACGCATCGGGTGGTTTTATTCTTACAGAAGAAAAAACTACGGAGTTGTTTGTACCAAGATCTTCTTTCAATATAAACAATGAACAGTTGCATTCAATTATCTTCAATAGAAAAAGAGGGTTTTTGAGTCAACTGCATTTCTCCAAAAACAACCAAACTGATATTGAAGTAGACCCACTTGTATTACAAAAGCTTGGGAAAAAATATTCTATTATTGCGCCATTAACTGAGAAAAAGAAAGTTATTGGCGCAATTGTTTTATTGGATAAAGAATTACGAACCGGATTAAGTCCATTTACATCAAACGACAGAAATATGCTTTCTGCAATTGCTGTCCAAGCCAGCGTTGCGTATAGTAATACTTCCTTACTAGACACATTAATTGAATCTCAGCGATTTAATACCAGTGTAATGGAGTCTATACATACCGGAGTTATTACTACCAATTTATTTGGTGAAGTAGATTTGGTAAACAATGCTGCTTTAGAAATCTTACAACTACACCGAGATGAAATTATTGGTAATCACTATGAGATCGTTTTTGAAAAAAATCAACCACTGATAGAGTTTCTTCAAAAAGTAGAGAACAATTCGATTACTTTAAAAGAAAGCAACCATCAATTGATGGTAAAAGATTCGGAGATACTAGTGAACTTATCTATCTCCCCATTGATGGATGAAATGAAAGAATCTATTGGATTGGTTATTGCTTTGGAAGATATTTCTAACTTGGATAAAATAAAATCTACTTTCAAAAAATATGTATCGAAACAAATAGTTGACCAGATTTTAGAACATGAGGAGCACTTGAATTTAGGTGGTCAAGAATTAGAAGTCACAACACTTTTTAGTGATATCAGGGGTTTCACTTCTATGAGTGAAAAAATGAGTGCAAGGGATGTGGTAGAAACGCTCAATGAATACTTCGACAAAATGATTGAAGTGGTATTCAAATACAATGGCACGCTGGATAAAATCATAGGCGATGCCTTAATGGTAATATATGGGGCACCATTAGGCTCACATGATGATGTAGATCGCGCATTACTTACCGCCATTGAAATGCAACAAAAATTAGAAGAATTAAAC
>JBIIAP010000240.1:0-4156 GCA_044239855.1 Sediminibacterium sp.
CAAACATGCAACTGATAAAGTGAATTTTCTATGCCACTCTATTTCATGCAATTGAAGTGATGCATACTTTTCATCATAATCTTTGGCCATTAATTCTACATTCGATTTAATGCTGGCCAGTTGATTGCCGGCTGAAACTGAAATCATCATGTCTAAACTATCTGCAAATAATTTCTTTGGAGGTAGTTTTGGCAATGGCTTAGTTGTAGATTTAATCCAACCAGTATCCATGTACCTCGCAAAACGTAAATAGGGGTGTATTTCCGATTTTGCTCTTTTAGCGTATATCGTATCTACGTGGCCGAGAGAATCTATGGCTTTATTTAATTGTCGTATACTCAGCATTTTGGGGTCATAAAATACACTATCCCCTGTTTGACTCATTTGAAAACTCTTTAAATCAAATACTTTAGTGTATTGTTTAAAACCCATTCTGCTAAATTGAGTATTGGTGGTTTGGCGCGGACCTTTTTCTTCATATCGCCAACCGTTTTTCAACACAAACTCTAAAAAACGTTTGTCTTTAGTAACCCGCATTACCCCACTCTCTGCAATTAAAACATTGTCTTGAACACCGTACCCCTTTTCAAAAATTACTACATCATGAATAACACTATCATTCTTTTCTTTTTTACCCAGCTTAATGACATACCCATCTATTTTATCGTAAAAAATACCCTCTTTAATGTCTATAGAAGGCTTTGATACGATAATATCGTATTTGAGCGCAGCTAGTTTTAACTGTGTTACCGGTATAATATTATTGGCAAATACAAATGCTAATCCACAAATAAAAAAAGTGATGATTAAGAGCGGACGCATAAAACGCAGCAATGGAATACCCGCTGCTTTAATGGCAATTAACTCAAAACTCTCGCCAAGGTTGCCAAAAGTCATGATGGAAGAAAACAATAGCGCCATTGGTAACGCAGTAGGGATCCAAAAAAAGGTAACCAATCCCACCAATTTTAAAACGGTTAAAATGTCTAATCCTTTCCCCACTAAGTCATCAATGTACAACCAAAAAAATTGCATGGTCAATACAAATACTGAAATGATGAAAGCAGCAATAAAAGGACCTACAAATGAACGAATGACTAGTATGTCGAGTTTTTTTATCACAAAAGGATGGTATTTATATAATTGATTGGCCCTGCAAAAGTAATGCTTTCATTAAGCAAAGAAGATGGATTTATGCATGTAGGGATAAAAAAATCCCACTTAAAAAGTGGGAAAATAGGTTGAACCGGCAAACGGTTAATTATTAATGCATCAAAGACAAGGTTTAAGCCCCAAGTCTATGAAACAGTTCTTTAACCTGATAGCCCCAAAGCTGGCTTTGGTCCTTAATTTCACCTTTCTCTGCAAAATCCTTGATGATAAGTATGGTTTGATTAGAAATCTCTGTCTTCTCTATTCTAAATTCAAAATATTCGCCTTTGTCGCTGTGCAACCAATGAAAACGAATGAACTTGTTTTCTTCTCTGTCTAACACTTCCGCCTTGTCCGGAACACCACCGTTCCAGGAAAAACTATACACATTTTCCCACTCATCCACTTTGTCAGCAAACCATTCCTGCAACCCTGCAGGACTTGCTAAAAACTCAAATAATATAACGGGAGAACATCTAACTGGAAATTCTAACGTAAATAACTGCTTTTTACTCATTAAATTCTCTTTAACCAACAATGGTACCCTGCAATAATATTAAATTATAACTATCCCCCAAAGGTTTTTTGTTAACCTAATCAATGTGAATTAAGTAATTCTTAATATTATTAAATATAAAAAATTATAAAACATTGAAATACAATATAATAAGAAATATAAATATTTTAAATATATTCAATATAAATAATAAATTAATTTAGAAAACGTATAAAAAAGTGTCATTTTAAGGTTTCATTAACTGATTTCGCGCTCAAAACGATAAAAGTTAACCACGGGCACCAACCGCTCATCGTATTTTGTGAAAATTAAATTCCATTAAAAAACGAGTGCGCACTTTTATTTAACCCAGTATATTTGCACTTCATTTCTTAACAGAGGGAGTAGATTATGTTTCAAAGTTTATCGGAAAAATTAGAGTCGGCCTTTAAAAATCTTAAAGGGGAAGCAAGAATTAATGAATTAAATATTGCCAATACGGTAAAAGATATTCGCAGAGCATTATTAGATGCCGATGTGAATTTTAAAATCGCTAAAGAATTTACCGAAAAAGTAAGAGATAAAGCTGTTGGGGAAAAAGTAATCAATGCCATTAGTCCCGGACAATTAATGGTTAAAATTGTTCAGGATGAGTTGACTGAATTAATGGGTGGACAAGAAGCTACTTTTACTATTGAAGGCAATCCGGCGGTTATTTTAATTGCAGGATTACAAGGTAGCGGTAAAACCACTTTCACCGGTAAATTAGCAAACTACCTCAAAAACCAGAAAGGGAAATCTCCGATGGTGGTAGCTGCGGATATTTACCGTCCTGCAGCTATCGATCAGCTAACTGTTTTAGCCGAGCAAATAGGCGTAAGCATTTACAGCGAACCTGATAATAAAGATGCGGTTTCCATTGCACAAAACGCTATCAAAGAAGCAAAGGCCACCAATAAAAATGTGGTGATCATAGATACTGCAGGTCGTTTGGCTATAGATGAAGTGATGATGACGGAAGTAGCGAATGTAAAAGATGCCGTTAAGCCGAATGAGATTTTGTTTGTAGTAGATGCCATGACCGGGCAAGATGCCGTAAATACAGCAAAGGCCTTTAACGATCGCTTAAATTTCTCCGGGGTTGTTTTAACAAAATTAGATGGTGATACAAGAGGTGGAGCTGCTTTATCTATCAAATACACGGTAGATAAACCAATCAAATTTGTAAGCAGTGGAGAAAAAATGGATACGCTCGATGTGTTCTATCCAGAAAGGATGGCACAGCGTATTCTGGGTATGGGTGATATAACTACTTTAGTAGAAAAAGCGCAGGCTCAATATAATGAAGCAGAAGCCAAAAAACTGGAGAAAAAAATCCGAAAAAATCAATTCGATTTCCAAGATTTTATGGATCAGTTACAGCAGATTAAAAAAATGGGTAACCTGAAAGATTTAATGGGAATGATACCCGGCGTTGGGAAAGCCGTAAAAGATATTGATATTAAAGACGATGCATTCAAGGGAATTGAAGCAATGATCAGTTCTATGACGCCTTATGAAAGAGCTAATCCAGATGCACTAACTCAAAGTAGAAAATTAAGAGTTGCTAAAGGAAGTGGAAAAGATATTCAGGACGTAAATGCATTCATGAAGCAATTTGAACAGATGAAACAAATGATGAAAATGATGAACAATATGCCAATGGGTGGACGATTCCCAGGCATGAAACGGTAGGGGTGGCCCTTGCGGCCACCCAGCCAACAATGTTCGGCCACCCAGCCCAAAATGTTCGACGACCCAGCCAACTCCGTATTTTGAAAAAGGTATTGGTTGCCTGATTAACCCGTTCTGTCAAATTAAGCAAAAGTTAAATTTAATAGGACAAATATTTTCTTTGGATAAACTACCAAATTAATATACTTTTGCATTCTGGTTTCTACCAGATTAATTATTTTATTAACAGCCCTTAAATTTCTATTTATGGCAGTAAAGATGAGACTCCAAAGACACGGGAGTAAAAAAAGACCATTCTACTTCATCGTAGTAGCAGATGGCAGAGCACCAAGAGATGGTAAATTCATCGCTAAACTTGGTACTTACAATCCATTAACAGTTCCAGCAACTATTCAGTTAGATCGTCAGAAATCATTAGAGTGGTTGAACAAAGGAGCACAACCTACCGACACAGTTCGTAGAATCCTTTCTTTTAAAGGCGTAATGTACCTTAAACACCTTTTACGTGGTGTTAAATTAGGTTTGTTTGATGATGCTACTGCAATGGCTAAGTTTCAAACTTGGCATACAGAGCACGAAGCTACTATTACTCGCAGAAATGATGAGCATAAGAGCAAACAACGCGCTAAGAAAGTATACGTTCCAGTGGTAAAGAAAGTAGAAGTAAAAGCGGAAGAAGCTGCTCCTGAAGCACCTGCGGAAGCCTAGTTTTATTTAATTTATTTTTGAAAGGGTTCGATTTTTTCGAACCCTTTTTTATTTACATTATTTCGT
>JBIIAP010000241.1:0-4153 GCA_044239855.1 Sediminibacterium sp.
ATGTTGCATAATCAATTCGATACCATTATCAGAAACAATACAGTTGGCTTCCCTAGTTACAATAAATATGATACCAAGCTAGCTTATCAAACCGACATGACCGGTTATGAAGATTATGCAGTAAATACGGTTAACCTCAATGTCAATAAAATCTCAGCAGCAAGCATTGGATTAAAAGCAATTGAAAATGCTCAATGGCCTATTTATTTTTCGAATGGAGTAAGAGCTTTTTATGTGCCACCCACTCCAACCATTATACGAACCGGATTGCTCGAATTTTGTAAAGGCGATTCATTGATTCTGCATTCCAGTGCTCCACACGGCAACAGGTGGTATATTAATGGTGTATTAAGTAGCACAGATACCGGCAGTAGTTTAATAGTACAATCACCAGGTAAATATTTTCTGAAAACAGTTTTAAATGGCGTGTCAAGTTTATTCAGTGATACAATTGACATATTAGTGAATGATACTCCACCAAAGCCGATTTCAACTTATATAGATACAATAAAATATTGTTTACATCAATCATCAGTTGCTTTAAATATTACGCCACTTGCAGATCATCAAATTCTATGGTATGATACAGCACGTGTAGGAGGCATAAGTACATCAACCGCTACAGTCCCTAAAACAGATAGCGCAGGTGATTTCAATTATTATGTAAGTCAGCTTAATAATAAAGGTTGTATAAGTGGCCGAACAAGTATATCTGTAAAAGTTTTTGCTCTTCCCGATAAGCCGCTAGTTTACAGCAACTCTGTTTGCAGAGGCAACATAACCTCTTTGCAGATAGATAGTTTGTCGGGTACAACCTACACGTGGTTTACATCTTTAACCAACGGAACATTGTTGCATCAAGGAAGCAGATTCGACTCTATTTTCATTGCATTAGACACCTTTAAAGTATTTGTATCTGCATCCAAAAATGGTTGCGAAAGTGATAGCAGAACCGCTGCAATTTCAGTAATCAATGAAATCCCCACCATGCCCATTGTTCACAGTGATACTGTATGTAAGGGAGCACTTTCATCGGCATGGACTGATAGCTTACCTGGTATAACATATAAATGGTATAACGCTTTTAGTGGAGGAATTTTAATTCATCAAGGAAGTACATTAGATACACTTATAAATACATTAGACACTGCAACATTATATGTATCTGCCACAAGATTTGGTTGCGAAAGTAATAGAACACTTGGTAAAATTATGGTGAAACCTATGCCCGTTGCTCCAATAGTTTATAGTGACACCGTTTGTAAAGGAAATAAATCGAAGTGGTGGGTGGATAGTTTGCAAGGGGTGACTTATAATTGGTATAACGCTTTTAGTGGAGGAATTTTAATTCATCAAGGAAGTACATTAGATACACTTGTAAATACATTAGACACTGCAACATTATATGTATCTGCCACAAGATTTGGTTGTGAAAGTAATAGAACACTTGGTAAAATTATAGTGAAACCTATACCGGCTGCACCAACAGTTTATAGCGACACTGTTTGTAAAGGAAATAAATCGAAGTGGTGGGTGGATAGTTTGCAAGGGGTAACTTATAATTGGTATAATGCATTAACCAACGGTGCTATCATTCATACTGGAAAGAGCTTTGATACCTTATTGCCCACAATAGATACGTTTAAATTGTATATTTCTGCAATTAATAATGGTTGCGAAAGCAGTCGTTCTGGTATTTCTGTACAGCTAAAAAATAAATTAGCAAAACCCGAATTGATATATGGAGATACTATTCAGTATTGTTTAAACTCAATACCGGTATCATTGAGCAACAATGTATCCAGCTTCAACAACCTACTATGGTATGATACATTAAGTGTAGGCGGCCAACCATCTTTAGTTCCTGTTTTGCCGGATGTTAGTAAGTCTGGCATTACAAACTATTATGTTAGTCAGATTAATGAAAGGTATTGTGAGAGTGACAGAAAGCAAATTACTGTAAAAGTTAATCCCAAACCAGCACCCCCTTTAGTACAATCTTTTAATTTTTGTGCAGATCAACAAACACATGTATTAACCATAACCCCAACGCAACGTCATGTAAATATTTGGTTTGGTACCGATACATTGGCAAATACAACATCACAAAATCCACCTGAAATATTGGCCAATAAGCCAGGCGTCTTTAAATATTATGTAAGTCAATATAATGTAACAACCGGGTGTATGAGCAATGCATCTGCTGTTAATGTTAACATTTGGGCAATTCCCGAAATTCCGTTAATCAAACAAGATGCTGCTGGTAAATTAATTTCCTCCATACCAATTGGTAATAAATGGTATACCGACAGTATGATACTTTCCGATACCGGCGCTGTAATCCAACCACCGAAAAATGGCTACTACACTGTTAGGGCTACAGTAAATGGCTGCAATAGTGTAATGAGTAAAAAATATTATTATCAGTTAGCGCCGATAAATGATTTAGCACCTAATGAATATTTCAACTTATTTCCTAATCCTTTCACCACATCATTTAGGATTGATTTCTCTATTTACCAAACTGAAAAAATCAATGTATCTATTTATGAACTGGGGTCAGGCAAATTATTAGAACAACGCTTAAATATCACCACCGGAACTGTAATTCCATTGCATCAATTAATGGAAGGCGTATATATTGTTAAAGTTTCCACTTCTAATAATCAACGAACCATCGTAAGAAAAATCATTAAGAGCAATAAATAGTTAATCTGCTAAAAAACCAAATTTACCCTTGTTGTAATCATCAAAAGCCTGAATTAATTCTTCTTTGGTATTCATTACAAATGGCCCGTGAGCTGCAATTGATTCGTTAATGGGTTGGCCACTTAAAATCAATACTACTGCATCATCTGTAGCTTCAATAGTAAATGAATCTCCTTCATTGTCCATTAAAACAAAATGATTGGTAGGAGCTTCTTCGGTGCCATTTACTGTTATATTCCCGTCTATCACCAATAAGCCTGTAGTATAATTTCCAGGAAAACTAAAATTGGCAGTTGCGCCTTTTTTAAGCTTTGCATTGAATAGATGTATTGGAGTAAAAGTACTGGCACTTCCCGCTATACCATTATAATTACCTGCAATGATTTCAATTGCTCCGTTATTGTTCTCCAGCAAATATCGCTGCATGGTGGTATTGGCAATCGACTGATATTTAGGCGTACTCATTTTATCTTTAGCCGGTAAGTTCACCCAAAGCTGTACCATCTGAAATTCACCCCCTTTTTTGCTCCACTCTTTTTCATGAAACTCTTTATGTAATACCCCACTTGCCGCTGTCATCCACTGTACATCGCCTTCACCAATAACGCCACCCCCCCCGCTGCTGTCGTGGTGCGCTACTTTTCCTTTATAAGCAATAGTTACCGTCTCAAATCCGCGGTGCGGATGCACTCCAACACCTTTGGGTTCTTCACTCGGCTCAAAATTGAATTTAGAATTGTAATCCATCATAATAAATGGATCCATTCGTTGCATATCTAATCGAAAAGCACTCGGAATAAAATTGTGCACTCTAAAGCCATCACCCACAAAGTGAGGCTCTCTGGGACTTACTACTATTTCTACATTTTTTATTGACATAACAGCTGGTTTTATAAAACAACATTAGTTTTGGCTGGCATTTACCATGTTCCTGCAGTAATGTTATTATAAATCATATATGCAATTGAATTTAACTATAATTGTACTAAATTAGTAAACTTATATTTATTTTAAATAGATTAATTATCATAACCTCATGAGTCGTTCATTAATGCTGCCAATATTGTTGTTCTGCTCAACTGTTGTTTATGCACAACCAAAGTATATCAATATCAGTCCCGAAGAAGCATCACAAAAAGCAGGAAAAGATAATAAAATAGTTATGATGGTAATTGCATCAGAAAAATGTGAAGAGTGTAATGCTGTGGCTAATGCAGGAATACTGGCTGCCCGCGAAACTATTGACAGCAATTGTATTTTAATTAAACAACAAAAGTTGCCGCTGTTTTTTTCTAACACCAACAGCATCTATTATATACCTGAAAACTTTTTTGGTGTAATATGGTATGATCAATACTTTAATATGTTGAATGTATTGTCCTCTAGTTCATCCAGCAAATACCCGTATGTTCAGGGGGTACAAAAAGCAATGTTGGATTTTAAA
>JBIIAP010000242.1:0-4150 GCA_044239855.1 Sediminibacterium sp.
AATGTATTTAAGAAAAAACGAAACTTTTGTTTCAAGTGGAGATTATAAAGTTGGCAAATGGAAATGTAACGAGAGAAATAGGGTACAATATTATGATGTGAAATTAGAGTAGTTTTATTTAAAGACTAACTTTATAATCAATGTTGATTGTGAGTCATTTTTCATAGTATTCGCATTTACAGATTTATTTTTAATTAAATCTTCTAATTCTATTAGTACTTCTTGAACCCATATTTAATTTTTTCTTTGATGATGTTTGGATTAAAAGGCATCCCAGAAATTAGCAACACATTAGGAACCTGTCTTGCATGTGTGAATCAATGTGCATAAATCATTTGCTCTTGCTGCACAAACATTTATACTTTCTATTGCTGCGGAGGGATTTGAATCCTGCCCTATGGAAGGATTTGATTCAGAAAGAGAAAAGAAAGCATTAAATCTACCAGAAATGGCAGAAGTAAATAGGATTATTAGTGTGGGAAAAGTTACTCCTGCTGGCATCTGGTGAGAAATGCTTAGAGTCCCTTATGCAGAAGTAGTCATTGTAAAATAGATAATAATTAAATCCACTTTTCTATTGCTTGTGCTGATTTCTCATAATCATCATCTAGCATTAGGTCATGCGACCCGCCTTCTATTATTGTAAGTTTGGCTTTGTAGTGAATTGCGGTGCTTGCAAATTCACGAGTGGTAATGAGACCATCTTTTGAACCTCCTAATACTAATATGGGTGTAGACGAGGGATGTGATATAGGGATTAACAAACCTAAATATGCGCGGAATGATTCAGCGCACATTCGATGCACATATCGTTCAATAAGTATAGACTTATTCAACATCAAATGAGGATATTTTTTAAAGGCACCTAGCAGATTTCTAAGAAGTAAGTAAGGAATCACACGCGGATAATGAAATATTACTCGAAGACTAGCTAATAAGACCCCAGATGGGGGTACTGATGACATTAAAACTGCCTTTTTACAGGATCCAGTCTTTAGAAAATGTTGAACAATCATTCCACCCATGGAATGCCCAATAATAATTGGCGGTTCGTCTAAGTTTTCTACTTCGTTGCGAAGTGCTTGTACATAATCGCTAAGCGAGTATGAAATGCGCCTTGTACTTCCTTCGGTTTCGTGCCCAGGAAGATTGAATGTAATACAATTATATCCCAGCATCTCGAAATAAGGGATAAATTGCTCCTCCCAGCACCAAGAGCCGTGACACATGCCATGAACAAAAACAATCGTTTCTTTCATTACATGGGGAATTTACTGAGGTAGTTAGATGGAAGGTGTTTCTTCAATTGCTTTACAAATAAATGGAAGTCCACCGTAATCGTATGTCGAGGTGTTTTTATTTGTTGGAAATGAGGATGGGTGACTTCTCTTTGGCATAATGCTGCGATGTTTTTTGGTCTTTGCCAAAGTCCCTTAATCGCCCTGGCCGCTATCTTACTTTGCAATTCAGCCCCTGGCCAAATGCAACCGAGCGGCTGGAACATCCCCACGAAAAACAGATTTTCGTATTTTTCATGCAGCATTTTTAAATAAAGCGGCACATCCCCTTCGCTGTAATTCAAGAAGTCTTTGCGGAAAAAGGGATGTTCTAAAATATAGCCAGTGCAAGCGATGATCGTATCAAATTCCTCCACAGTACCATCCTTGAAATGAACATTCTGCCCTTCAAAGTGATCAATATCTACTTTTGGGAAGACTTTGCCGTGCCTTACTTTGTACAAAAGTTCCTCGTTGATGGTGGGATGTGTTCCCGTGATCGCATGTTCTGGTTCTTGAAGCCCGTAGTGCTTATTAGATCCAGATATGATTTTTACTGATAATTCTGATAGAAAAAATTTCAACTTTGAGGGCAGAAACGCTAACCTGGATGCCACTACATCACTCGGTTTGCCAAACAAAAATTTTGGCACAATTCGGTAGCCTCTTCTCCAGCTAATACTCGTCCTCTTGCTCACACGACTTGTTTCAACCGCCACATCACAGGCAGAATTTCCACCACCAATGACAAGTATGCGTTGATCTCTGAAAGTTTCTGCCTTTTTGAATTCATGTGAATGCATCAATTTACCTGTGAACTCGCCTGGATATTGAGGCATTCTTGGTAGCCAGTGGTGGCCATTGCAAACAACTAAATGTGAAAAGTATTCCGTTTTTTCAATGCCGTTCTTTTCTGTTTTTACCACCCAGTTTTTAGCTTCGTCTAATTCGCAAGATTTTACCAAAGTTTGGAATTGAATGTGCGCATATAGATTAAAGTGTTCGGCATAACCCTGAAAATAGCGTCTTAATTGATCATGCGAAGGGTAATCTGGCATCCCTTTTTCGAAATCATCGAAGGTAAAGTCTTCATATTGCGAAAGGGTTTTGGAACTAATTATGTGTGTGGTCTCGAATACACTCGAGTGTCCCATACGCTCATTATAGATCCAGTTTCCTCCTACTTGCGTATTTAATTCATAACAAACAGTATCTAGCCCTTGATCTATCAAGTTTTTCAAAGCAGTTATTCCAGAGGGGCCTGCACCGATTACGCAAACTTTCGTCATATAAATTACATTTTATCAAATATAAAAGAATAAATAGTCTTTCATTTATATTCCATAATAAAAAAGGCCCGGATTTTAACCGGGCCTAGCACTAAATTCTTTGGGAAGGATTGAACCCTTGTGGAGCCGACCGGATTCGAACCGGTGTCCAAACATCGTGACCATTAGCTTTCTACATGCTTATTTCTTTATTAATTGTAGGCGGTAAGCCGGAAAAGAACAAACCAAATCACCACTTAGCTGAATAGTCTTAGGTAACAAGCACAGCCTTTTGTTACAGCATCTCCTTTTGTTTTGAGTCGGCGGCGGCACTTGGAAAGAAGCGAACCTGTGCGGCGGCCCAAATGACTAACTAATCACTGATTAGGCAGCCATGGCATACTGAGTATTGCCAGTTAATGTTTGAATATTCAGATTAAAGTGCTAATTATCCAACGCACTGCATGCTTACACCAACCGTAACCTATGCTGTCAAAACCAACACGGCCCCATTTAAAAGTCAAAAGACAAAAGTCAAGTTGAAGACTAACTTTTAACTACTTAAATAATCTCCAGAAATCTAACCCCAAAGCGTATGCCATAAGTCCTAATAGCAATATCATACCTGCCATTTGGGCATATTCCATAAATTTATCGCTTGGTTTTCTTCCTGTAATCATTTCATATAGCGTAAATAAAGCATGTCCGCCATCCAATGCCGGTATTGGCAGTATATTCATAAACGCTAAGACTATTGAAAAAATACCCGTTAAAGTCCAAAATCTTTCCCAATCCCATACACCAGGAAATGTATTTCCAATGCTTATTACACTACCTAAAGAATCACTTGCATTTACCTTACCGGTGAAAATTTGCTTTATGCCTGCAATGTATTTATCCAATGTTTTCCAACAATCTGCTATACCAATTGGAATGGATGCTAAAAGTGAATATTCCAACGTAACGGTGCCCAAAATATCAAATGGACTAACCTGAAAAAATCCTAAAGCACCTTTATCATTAACTAAGGCTTTTACATACAAAGTGTCTGCACCTCTCAATAATGTAATCACCACCACTGAATCGCTTAAACTCTTTTTAATAGCATCAAATTCCTGGTAATACTTGAATGAATGATTATTCAATGCAATCAGTGTATCGCCTTTTAAAAGTTTACCCTCTGTAATAACTGCAGAACTACTAACCGAGTCTACAATTATCGGATAACGAGGCACCAACATTCCACTAAACTTCTTTTGTTTAACAATGTTTTTGATAAAACCTTCAGGAATAGTAATATCAATTGGTTGCCCCTCTCTGATAACCTGTAATTTTTTAGCTTCAGATAAAACGATATCCGACTCTAGCGTACCAAAGTTTACGATTGCTTTTCCATCAATACCCACAACATTATCTCCATCATGTATGCCAATTGATTTAGCTAATGAATCAGCATAAATACCATACTTCAAATTTTTTACAGGTAATTCCTGCTTTCCCCAAACCCAGGCAATTCCAATAAATATAACAATAGCTAACAATACGTTTACTACTACCCCGCCTACCATTATAATTAGTCGTTGCCAAGCCGGCTTTGCCCTAAAC
>JBIIAP010000043.1:0-13335 GCA_044239855.1 Sediminibacterium sp.
GGGCCACTGATAATGACCAACTTATTCGCATACTTTACAAGTAACAATGCACCAATATATTTTCCTGGTGTATCTTTCTTAGTAGGTGCTGTATTTATGTTGCTTAGTTTACTTTGGGCTTATAAAGCCTTGCATCTGAAAATGCAATCATAAGCCATCTAAGAAATCTGAAATATACTTTAAGGTTGTTTTCTCCGGATTGAGTTTGTATATTGTTTTATCAATTATTTCGTTTAAGTATCTTTTACTAAAATAAAAATCTTTTCCAATTTTAGTGATAGATAATAAAGTAACTTTTTTATTGGAAGGAAAATGATCTGAAATGAATGCCTTTGAATTGAAACTCGGAATAAGCTGTACTGCAGTATTGTTGTCTTCTAAAACTGCATACACTATTGTATTATTATTCGTAAAATTGGGGGGTAACACAACTGCAAATCCTTCTAACTCATTTGAACTATCAATAGGTTCTATTGCACTTATCCAATTTAATTTATTGGAAGTAACCTCATAGCCTTTTATATAATTTCCCGTAGCATTTTGCTTGTCCCATTTTTTAATTCCTATTTCATTATCAGACTCAAACCAGCTAAAATTAAAATGGTGGTTTTTGGTTGGTTGAGGCATAAGGTTCTCTATACCGGAACATAACTTTATATTAGCTCTCTTATCTCTCTTTATATCGCTAAATCTTATTCTAACAGTACTATCCCTTACTAAATAAAGCTCATTATTGTCTTTGTATACTTTAATATAGAAAGTACCTATAGACTCAAAAATGGTTCTTTTATATGCTGTTGATTGCATTAATTTAACTAAGTCACCTTTTTTATTCAAGCTATGTACTACCATATTTATTTTACCATTCACTAAAGAACCGTCGGCATTTCTGAAACTGCTTTTAGAAAAAATCAGTTCTGTATTATCTGGTAAAACTGATGTAGAAGTACTATCAATATTAATAGTATCCGTAAATGGTGCTATATAGGTAGATTCAAATATTAAATCCTTGAAATTACTTCCTAAAAAAATCTTCTCTGTCCAGGAAGTGTCATTTAATGGATTATTTTGATAAGCTTCAAAACTATCTCTATTCGATAATTCTTTCTTACATGCAATAAAGCCGGTCAGAAGGATTATTATGAATAAATAATATGTTTTGTTTTTGTTCATTTGTCTTTTATTAATATAGAGATACCTAACATCCTTTTAATGATGCCTACCGGTTATTTAAATTAAATCGAACACCCAGTGCTAATCCTCCAACAGTAAATCGTTGATTAAATGTTGATGGAGCTGTAGTCATATTAGAAAGATTGTATCTTATATAAGGTTCAGCAAATACTAATGTATTATAATTTATACGTTTAGTAAAACTAAAGCCAGCATATAATCCCAAGCCAATATTATTTTTATAAATGAGGTTAGATTCTTTAGAAAAAGATTGTGGTAATAAACTAGAATCTAAAGTAACGCCTTTATTCCAGGTGGTTATATTAAATAGTACACCAGTATTAATTCCAAATCTCCAATCTTCATTGCCAAACTCATAACCTAACAATACAGGAACATCAATGGTTTTATAACTATTGTTTACGCTGTTTGTTTTATAGCCTATTTGTTGCAGAATACTGGTGTCACTTACTGTTACAATACTCCCATTTGCTAGGGTGATATTTCGGACGGTTATAACAGTAGTTGTTTTTATTTCATTTTCTGTTCGGTAGGTAAATTGTTCATTTGCCTGAGTATATTGTAGTCCGGTTTTAACAGCGAAGTTGTCTGTTATTGGTTTTACAATTCTAAAGCCAGCACTAAATCCTAATTTCATTTTTTCACTGCTGTCTTTTCTATTCAAAAAATCTTGTGTTGCAGAATTATTGGTTACTGTTTTAAATGTAACATCTGTAGGGGAAGCAAATACCTCTATATCCCAGTTGGTGTTTCTCATTTTTTTGTCAGACGGACAAATTACTACATTTCTAATATTGCGGGAATGATTAAAAAGATAATTAATTTCTTTATCGCCGGATTGAATTGGCGTTGTTTCATTTTCAATATGTATAGTTTCTGCATGTAATTTTATAAAAGGTAGATATGTATCATCGAGCTTTTCACCGCTAACCCCATTAGTATTTTTATTTGAATTTATTTTGACGTTAGTATTAACCGAATTGGTTATGACTGGAGACTGTATAGGTAAATGTGATTTTCTAAATGCAAAGCCTTCTTTATAATTTAATTTTGTCTCTTTTAGGATTGATGTGGTTGGTTTTTCTTCAACAGATTCATTAGAAACTTGAATGTTGTTGGCAGCATTTAAAGTATTGGGTTCTTTATCATCCTCTTCAATTAAAATGGTTGGTTTATTTGATGGGGGAGGAGGTGTTGCTAAATTGGAATTAGATATTGAATTGTTTGGCTGATTATTATCGAGGGCAATTTGGTGAAAATAAAGGAAAGCCGAAACGGTGCTTACTAATACAATTAGCATTAAAGAAGCTGCTACCATCGATATTTTGGGTAACATAAAGAAAAATCGCCTGTTTTTTTCTTCCGGTATGATCCTGTCAAATAAATCAAGGGAAACCGGGGCTTTAAATTGACTGAATTGTTCTTGTAAAAACTCATCAAAAGAATTATCAGCAATTTCAGTAGTTGTTAGAGCTATTGTTTCCCATAAATCTTCAGGGACTTCAGCTGAAAAACCTTTAAGTTTAACATATATAATATGATCAAATTCTTCGTTGGTCATTTAAACGGCAACTTTTTGTAGCTGCATAATTTGCGTCTGCAACATTTTTCTTGCTTTTACTAACTGGCTTCTACTAGTGCCAGCTTGTATGTTTAACATTTCTGCAATTTCTTCGTGACTGTAACCTTCAATAACATTTAAATTAAACACCATTCTATAACCATCGGGCAATTGATTGATTAACTTCAACAAATCTTCTTGCCCAAGATTTACTAATGCACTGGAATCAACTTTGGGATGATTTGCACTATTTTCCTCCAGTTCATTAAAACTAATTTTCTTTCGTTCTAAATGCCTGATGGCAGTATTCACTACAATTCGTCTAATCCATCCCTCAAAAGAGCCTTCAAACTTAAATTGCTCCATGTATTGGAACACTTTTACAAAGGCTTCTTGCATTATATCTTCCGCCTCCATGCTGTCATTAGCATAACGCATACATACTCCCATCATTTTAGAAGAATGCGTTTCAAAAAGTATTCTTTGACAAATTCGATCCTTTCGGATACATCCTTTAATCATTTCGTGTTCTGTCAAGAAGCGCAATTTATATGTTTATGCAATAGTATTGATACCCTTTGAAGCAAAAACGTTGCCTGGGGCTTAATAATTCAATTGTAAGTTATTACAAATATCAAGCCCTTGTTGAGTTAAAGTGTTAAGGGAGCGTAAAATTTATGTTTGCAAAAATTGGTCATGTATATAGTCCACTACACTAATCAGGCTACCTGTTTCTTTAAATACAGCTAATTGCCGGTCGGCTCCAGTACCGGTTTCAAAAATTTTAGTGATATGTTGAATAATATGTCTGCTGCCGAGTTGATCCACTACATCATCTACAAAGTCTAAAAGTTCATATATCAATAATTTAGTATCTACTTCAGTTTCTTTACCAAAATCAATTAATTTCCCTTCAATACCGTATCTACTGGCCCTCCATTTATTTTCATTAATTAGGGATCGTTGGTAAACGATGAAGTTCAGGTTTTGACTCCTGAGTTTATAAATTTTAGCACAAATTGCCTGAAAAAGTGCTGCAATTGCCATAGTTTCATTAATGGTTAAAGGCACATCGCATATCCTGAATTCTACTGTATTAAAAAAAGGATGCACCCGCAAATCCCACCAGATTTTTTTTGCATTATCTATGCAGTTGGTTTTTATAAGCAGATTTACATAATTCTCATAAGATTCAAAACTGTCGAAATAATCCGGGATACCTGTTCTAGGGAATTTATCAAATATTTTAGTGCGAAATGATTTATACCCGGTATCTCTGGATTCCCAAAACGGCGAGTTGGTACTTAGTGCATATACGTGGGGTAGAAAATATCGGGCTATATTCGCAATATGAATGGCCATTTGCCGGCTTTCCATTCCTACATGAACATGCAGTCCAAAAATAAGATTGCTCCTAGCAGCTTCCTGTAATTCATCCACAATTTGATTATAACGAAAATGGTCGGTAATAAGTTGCTTTTCCCAGTGGCTGAATGGATGGGTACCAGATGCACCTACCCATAAACCCAAATCTCCGGCAATCTGAGCAATATTACCCCTTAATGAGGCAACATCCATTAGCGCCTCATCTACATTTTTGCAGACATCTGTGCCAACTTCTACCACGGCCTGATGCATTTCTGCCTTTACTTTGTCCTTAAGCACGGCTTGCCCTAATTGGACAATCTTCTGTTCATGGCTCTTTAGTTCTCTGGTGTGAGGATCTAATACCATGTATTCTTCCTCAACGCCCAATGTAAAATGCTGATAATTTATTGTAGACATAATTTAAATTATACTAAAGGTTGTTTGTTGCTACTTCGCTTAATATACTCACCCCAGGTTAAGTTGTCCATTCCAGTAACCTGCTTTTGAGCCTTTTCAATTGCATAATTAGCCGCGGTTTCAATGACCCACTCAAAATTTTCCGGCCCCACACTTCTCAGGTCAGCGTCCGGAGCAGGGTTGCAAAAATCTATTGCATAGGGTATCCCATCTCGCCAGGCCAGCTCAACAGTGTTGAAATCATACCCCAAATACTGATTAATTCTCAAAACAATATCTGTCATCAAATTCAGTTTTTCTTCAGATGGGTTAAAGTTGGCTGAATATCTTAAATGATGAGGGTTTCTGGGATCGTATGACATGATTCTTACGTGTTTTCCACCAATACAATAACAACGGTAATATTCTTCAAAAATAATTTCTTCCTGAAGCAACATCACTAATTGCCCCGTTTCATTGTACTTCTCAAAAAAATCATCCAAATCGGTAAGTCTATACACATTTTTCCACCCACCACCTGCAAAGGGTTTCATATATGCCGGAAAACCTACGTAGTTAAAAATCCCCCCCCAATCCAATGGATAGGCCAGATTGCTAAACGACTCATTTGCAGTATCATTAGGTAATTCTTTGGAGGGCAATATTACAGTTTTAGGAACTGGGATATTCACTTTTGTAGAAAGGCAATTATTAAAGAATTTCTCATCCGCACTCCACCAAAATGGGTTATTAATTACCGCCGTTCCACCAAGTGCTGCATTTTTTAAATATGCTCTGTAAAATGGCACATCCTGACTAATTCTATCTATTATAACCGAATATTCACTTGCATCTCCTTGAATCACTTTATCGATTTTTACCGCCTCTGCCTTAATACCGGAAATATTTTTACTATTTATTCTTTCAATAAATCCAAGTGGAAAGCTTCGTTCCTGACCATATAGTATGCCGATTTTCTTCATTCCCTATTTTTTTTTAATTAATGTGGGTATCATCTACATAAAGATAAATATTAATATACTGTTTTTTTTATAAACTATTTAGTTTTCTTGAAATTGTTTGCATTGCTGTACATTTGAAAATATGGCTAGTATTACTGTAAATGATTGGATAACTATTGAACCGTGTAGTTTTCAGTCTGAATACCTGAATCGGCTTGTTCAATTTGATGTGTATTTACCCATTCATGTTAATTCATCTGAGCCTTTTAGCTTGTTGCTAATCAATGACGGCCAGGATTTACAAAAGATTCAATTTAATCACCTGCTTGCCAAATTATATTCAGTGCAGCAAATCGACCCGATTGTTTGTGTTGGTATACATTGCGGTGTTAATCGAAAAATGGAATATGGTACTGCATATTCTGCCGATTATTTAGGACGAGGCGCTCATGCCGGTTTATATACTAAATTTATATTAGACGAATTAATACCGTTCTTACGAAAAAAAACTGCCATCCACTCTTTTAAAGATAAATCTTTTGCCGGCTTTTCTTTAGGAGGATTAAGTGCGTTGGATATAGTTTGGAATCATGCCAGCGAATTTCGAAAAATCGGGATTTTTAGTGCATCTCTCTGGTGGCGAAGAAAAAGTTATGAAGATGGGTATGATGAGGAGAATGACCGATTAATGCACTTGCAAATTCGGAAGGGCAAATTTTACCCTTGGTTACAATTCTTTATTCAGTGTGGTGCCTTAGATGAAAAAGCCGACAGAAATAATAATGGTATAATAGATGCTATTGACGACTCATTAGATTTAATCGTAGCATTAAAAGCAATTGGCTACACAAATGACCATATTCATTATATGGAGTTAGCAGACGGAAAGCATGATATAGCTACCTGGGCGCGCATATTACCAGATTTTTTACAATGGGGATGGGGAGAAAGTAAAAAGTAAAAGGTAAAAGTAAAAGGATTAAAGCAAGAAGGGCTATCTATTTAGATAGCCCTTCTTGCTTTAAATTAAAGTTCTTGTATTAGAATATATAGCGAACACCAAACTGTGCTTGCCATACATCACCAATACCTGTACTTTTTCTATAAGTTGAGTAAACTGGTACATTGTTTACAAAGTTCATTCTAAATTGAGGAATTCCAGTTGTTGAATTTACACCAGACGTTGCAAGCGGACTGAATGTATTTACAAAGTTGCTCACTCCCCATGCTGAGTTCAATAAATTTCCTACATTGAATATATCAGCTCTTAATTGGATGGTATTTCTGTTTTTACCAATATTTCTAAATAATTCCAATTGAGTAGAGAAATCAAAACGAGCTACATAAGGCATTAATGCTCCGTTTCTTTCAGAAACCTTACCTCTGATTGTGCTTAAATAAGGATCCTGATTGATGAATGCATCAAATGCATTTTTTTGTTCTTCAATTTGAGCTAAACCTTGTGCAGAAGTTGCAGAGAAGCTAGAAGTATAAGGAACAAAATTCATTTCGCTTTTGTCACGAGGAACATACATTAAATCATTTCCAGAAAGTCCATCACCATTCATGTCGCCACTATATGTATAAGAATAACGACCTTGGTTTTGAGACTGACCAAATAAGGAGAACTGTAATGCAGCACTCTTACCTAATTCAATTCTATAGTTCACATTACCAATTACACGATTACGAATTTCATTATCGCTGAATGCAATATCAGTACTGTTGTTACCACGAAGAGATTGAATCGCAGACCATGAGCTAAAAGCAATTGATCCACCAGTCATGTAGTCACGCGCTCTGGTAAAAGTGTAAGCAGCCATCCAGCTTAATCCTTTAGCTTTCATTGGCTTCTCTAATTTAATAGTAGCAGCTAAAGAACCACCTAATGGACCACTTTCCATTACTGTAGCATCTGCGATTTTAGGATTAATTCGTACAGCATTGTTTAAGGCAGAACCAGACAATCCTACACCAGCAAAACGCGGTCTGTTATCAGGTCCTACGAATGTGGTAGTAGCAGGTTTTAAATTGGCATTATAATAATTCACATTATTCAAACTCTGAGTAAAGATAAATTCACCAGTAAGAACGATGTCTTTAAACAATTTCTGATCAATCGCAAAGTTAGAACGCAAAACCTTAGGATAACGGAAACTTTCCTCAGAAGCCGCGATGTTATAATTTGAAGCAGGCGTACCTGGACTTGGCGCAAAACTTGAATAGTTTGCAGGAGTATTGGGGCTGAATGGATATGCAGCTGTATTGGTAACGTTAACAGAACCATTTAAAACCCCATTGTTTCCCATTTGGTTACTAACGTATACAAACGGCGGACGTCCTGTAAATAAACCAGCACCACCACGAAGTTGTGTGCTCTTATCTCCATTAATGTCATAGTTGAAACCAACACGTGGACTAACCTTTAATTTAGCACCTGGTAATTTAGACGTACTTAATTTAGTTGGATTTCCTTCGTTATCTATGAAATTCATGCCATCTACTTCAGTATTAACATACCCACTTCCTGCGAAGAATGGCACATCAAAACGAACACCATAGGTAATATTTAAATTAGGCTCTACATTATATTCATCCTGAATGTAAGCTGAAAGGTTACGTGCTTTTGTGGTAACTAACCAAGGAGCTCCGCCAGGTAAATTACTGAAGCTAGCTCTGTAGTTTCTCATGAATACAGGGCTGAATGTTCTAGATTGATTTGCTAAATAACCATCAGCAGCACTATAGAAATCATTTAAATTATTAAATGTATAGATACCGTTTATCAAAGAAGTAAACCCATTAGTGAAGGTAAAGTGCTCATAAGCTACTCCGGCAGTAATAGTATGCTTGCCTAAATATGCAGTAAGGTTGTCGCTAAACTGCCATGTATCGGTATTTAACAAGTTATTAGGGGTAAATGCATCATTACCAAAAGAAATATAAGTACCACTTTGGTTTGCTTCTGTAGATCCACTAGTTAAAATAGAAGTTGCAGAAGTAGGTAAAGTAGTTAGAGCAATTGAACCATCTTGTATATCTACTAATGGGAAGCTCTTTCCTTTGATTGCTCTAAAATCTCTGTTAGCTGTATATCCAAATGTTAACTCATTGCTGATTTTATTACTAAAACGGCTATTTAATTGAGCAATAACTCCATAAATGTTGTTGTTGATCTCATAAGCAGAATTAGAGAATAAAATTGAATTCGCGTTATTACCTCTAGGGAATGATGAGTTAGTAGTATTACTGCTACTTGCACCAACATCACGCTTTGATAATAATATGTTACCACGAATGCTTAATTTATGCTTGTCGTTGATATTCCAATCAATACGAGCAACAGCTTTATCGCTCTTAGTTACAAAAGGATATCCCTGGTATGAACCTGCATCATAACTAAACTTTTCTTTTAAGTAAGTAGAAAGTTTATCAAGATCAGCAACTTTTACTCTTGAAGTGTTACCACTAATAGCAGTTGCACCATTGCTGGCATCAGCTGACCAAGTTGAACCCACATCATTTCTTCTTTCAGCTTCGTAGTTTACGAAGTAAAATAATTTATTCTTAACAAGAGCACCACCTATACTAACTCCATATTGTTTAACATCAAATGCAGTAGTTGTTACAGGTTGATCACCGTAAAATCCAGCTTTAGTTCCTACTAAACTTTCATTACGTTGATTATAAAATCCTGTACCATGGATAGTGTTTGTTCCACTTTTAGTTACAGCATTAATGCTTGCACCAGTGAAACCCGCATCTCTTAAATTGTAAGGAGATACGTTAATCTGAATTTCTTGTAACGCATCTAGTGAAATGGGAGCAGAGTTGGTTTGACCACCATTTAATGCACTCAATCCAAATGAATTGTTGAAAATAGATCCGTCTAAAGTGAAATTGATTGCTCTGCCATCCTGACCAGCAAATGAAGTACCATTTGATTGAGGTACTAAACGTGTTAAATCAGTAACATTACGGCTAATAGTTGGTAATGTTCCGATTAAACGTGAATTAATGTTTGTAGCAGCGCCTTTTCTGTCTTTTGAAATCAAAGCCGCTTTTCTGTTTGCTGTTCCGCTTACAGTAACATCTGATAACTTAGTTGCATTGTCAGACAAGATAAAGTCAGCCAATGTAGGCTCACCCAACTGTACTGTAACATCTGTAACAACTTCATTTTTTAATCCTACATACGTTACGGTGATTTTATAAGGACCACCAACACGTAAAGCAGGTACAGTGTATTTACCAGTATTGGTAGATACAGACTTGTAACGAGTTCCAGATGGCTCGTGTATTACTTCAATTGAAGCACCTACTAAAGGCTCATTTTTCGCATCTTTCACCGTACCGGTAATTGTTCCGGTAGTTACTTGCGCCATTGAAATGGAAACAGTAAGAACTGCTACCAAAAACAACGAAATTTGTTTTAAAATACTCATAGTCTTTGTTTTGATCTAGCAAATATCTAACATTCATACGTTCGAGCCCAAAATCTTGTTAAAATTATTGACAAAATAATATAAAAATAATATTAGTTATTATGCAATAAAATTTTAATTAATCATTATAAATACTTTATAATCAGTTATTTAATAAATATTATAATAAAATAAAATGTCAATAACTGCCAATACTTGTTAATAAAAATTTAACCTAACTCCCAATTGTAGCCCCCATTCTCTCCCTAAATCCGTAAAAATTCCATGATGCCCCCATTTTTTTGTAGGGTCAACCATTGCCGGATCAAAATTATAAGTTGGTGTTAATTCCTGTTTTCCTAAAAAATCCGCAAAATGTATCAATTTAATTCTACCGCCCGGAACATAATCATATTGTCCCCACTTGGGATTTAGCAGATTCCCTGCATTGATTAAGTCGATTGAAATGGACAGATTGTATTTGCGATTATGAATCTTATAATTTCTTGTTACTATCATTTTTATATCAAATTGATGTGTAAATGGTAGCCTAATGCCGTTCCTTTCCGTGTGCCTACCCCTGCAATTTCTTAGGTATGGATTGTTTTGTAAAACCCATTCCAGCGCTTGTCTTTGCTCTTCTCCAGAATAATAATTACTTTTTGTTACCAGAGGGATAAATATTTGCTGTTGTAGTTCTTCTGAAGTTGGTACATATAATAAATCGTATCCGGTTGAACTCACATCATCCCTGTTAACACTGTTTTTATCATATACATAACTAAACGAATTACCCGAAGCTCCTTTATAAACAACTGAAATGATCAACTTGCTTTTTTTGTTTAAACCCCACTCATTTTTCGCTGTAAAAAAAATGGAATGACCCGGACTGAAATCTGATCTGGCTAACCGGATATCATTTCTTCCATGAACCTGTTCATTTAATCTCCATTGACTTAACAGCGTGGTATAGTTACCATCATAAATCGAATAAGCTTCCCCGTAATTATATTGAATAGAAAAGTTGGAAGAAGTCCCGGTTTTTTTTATTTGAATTCCATACCTGTATCCAAATCCATGTTGATTGGCATTGTTTTTCATTAAAATAATATGATCATAAGGATTGCTACTATCTGGTAATACAGGTATTTTGCCTTGATTATTTGTTGAATAAACCAATCGATTATCGGGTCCCTTCATTGATGTAACCGCTGGTAAAATATTCACATTACTGAAATCAATTTCATCGTTGTTAAAGTAATACATCAGATCTGCCTGAACTGACCAATTCCTCTTCCACTTTTTATGAATAAGTAAACTGGATCTCCAAACGCTTGGCATTGCAATTTTATCTGCAATTAAATTCAATACTCCTTTTTGCCCAGTCTGCCCGAATTGCTCAGGCTTCCATTGATTTAATGCAGATGGATTAAATCGTATTATTTTTCGTTGAATGTCGCTCGGCTCAAAGCTGCCATAAACGATACCATTGTTACTATATATTCCTGCCAACCAGGCTATTGGCATTCTCCCTCCAAATAGTCCAGTTCCAAACTCTATTCGTAAATTTTTTTTAGGGATGGCATATTGAATATTTATCCTTGGGGAAATACTCAACTTAATGGATGGATTCTCTCCATATTGCGTGTTAGATAAGTTGTAATACTGTTGAATTGCCGGTAAAACTTCTTGTGCCGTCATGCTATCTTTTTGCGCGTTGCCAATAAGCGTTTCTGTTGTTATTCTTATTCCGGTCTGAACTTTTAATCGCTTATTTATATTGATTTGATCATTTACATAAAAAGCGCACTTAATTAATTTTGTCACATTTTTTGTTGGTGAGTATACTACACTATTTTTGTGGAGTCCTAAATAATAATTTATAGTATAATCTACAGGTTTAATGCCCCGTAAAAAATCAATCGGTGAATAATAAAAATAACTTCCAAAGGTGTTTTGTAAAAAATAGTTTTGAGTTGTATTCAGTTCTACATCAACTCCGGCAGAAACAATTTGGTTCCCTTTATGGATAATTAGTTTGTCTCGGAGATTAATATTCAATTGTTGTGTTGAATTTTGGATTGCATCTGTGTTGCTGCCTAAAAAAATAAATCCTTCACCGTCTAAAATACCAACTGACGGAAATGGTATTCCCAGCATATCGTTTTTATCAGTGGATTGCGAATAACTTAAGTTAAATTGATTATTTATTTGGGGGGTAATCAACGAATTAATTTCAATGGATACGGTTTGAAAATTACTGCTATACTTTCGTCCATTATTATTAAAAAATAAAAATTGAGGTGTACTTTCCGTACTCATCATTTTTTCTGAAATCCCTTTCTTTAAATTAAATGTTACCCGATTTTTTTTATTGATATGATGGTCAATTCGCAATGTAAATTTGGAACCCTTGTTTAATTGAAAAGCTGTTAATGTTCCCGGGTCATAAGCATAGTTGTTTTTTACTGAATTAATAAAACTTTTTAATTGTCCTTCATTCAACAAGTTGCCTTTATAGGTATTAAAATCAAATGGTTTAACCCAATCAGATTGCTGATATTCGGTATTAAAATAGTAAAATGTTCGATTATAACGAATGGGGCCGCTGAGTGTTAAGCCTGTTTGATTATAGAATTGTTCATGAAATTTATTGTACTGATAAACACTTGAATATGGCTTATTTTTCCCCGATTTGGTGGTAATATTAATGGCCGCACCGGTATATCCTCCAAGTGATGCGTCATAAGGCGTTAGCTGAACTTGAAGTTGCTCAATTGTTTCAAATGCAAGTGGGCCGGAATTGGTTTGCCCTCCATATGTGCCGGAAGCACTTAATCCAAAAATATCATTTTGTAAAGCACCATCAATATAAAGTGAATTGTATCGATTATTCTGTCCCGAAAAAGATACTGCTCCGGTAGATGGATCTTTGATATATGCTTGAGGAACTGCTGCAAATAAGCTTGAATATTCTCTACTACTCAACGGAATATTATCTAGCGCTGAACTGGTTAATGTAAAATATCCATTATTTTCCTGTGATTTACCTTTAATGCTGCTGTTGATTTTTACAGGGAGCAATGTATTAATAGCATTGTTTAAGGTAACATCTAATTGAATATTTTTTCCGAGTAATACTTCGATATCATTCAATATAAGCGTGTCTGTAAAAGGGCTGGTAAAAGTAAGTTGGTAAGAACCTCCCGGAATCAGGTTGTTGAACTGATAATTTCCTGCCCTCTGTAAAAAAAAATCTTGATAATAATTATTAGATAGATTGTATAACCTTATGGAAATTATATTATTAGAATCATTTTTAAGATGAACAGTACCTGAAATATTGCCTGTTGTAATTTGTGTATTCCCAACTACGTATGTTAAAATAAATAGCGGAATGATTAATGCCTTTTTCATATAAAACGTTTCA